>NZ_JADEXR010000143.1 GCF_015206995.1 aff. Roholtiella sp. LEGE 12411
CCCATGCCCAATGCCCCATGCCCAATGCCCCATCCCCCATCTTGAAAAACTTCCTATCTCTTACCAACATTTTCAAAGCTTTTGCCGTGCCATAAGTTGAGCAAATAATCCGGCTTGATTGGCTAGTTGATTAAAACTACCTTCTTGTACCACGCGACCATTTTGGAACACATATATGCGATCAGCCTTGCGAATGGTACTCAGACGGTGAGCGATCGCAATCCGTGTTACCTTCAGGCGCTCCAAGCTTTGACTAACGATCGCTTGGGTGCGATTATCTAAAGCACTGGTGGCTTCGTCAAATAATAGGATTTTGGGTTTTAATACTAGCGATCGCGCAATTAATAATCGTTGCCGTTGTCCTCCAGAAATATTGGTTCCCCCTTCACTAATTACCGTGTGCATTCCCATCGGCATTGATTCCACATCTTCGGCAAAGCCAGCCATCCGCGCCGCTTCCCACGCCTCATCCATTGTGATCATTGCACCACTGGCGATATTCTCGAAAATGGACGCAGATGTCAAACGGCTATTTTGCATCACAACTCCTAATTGACGCCGCACCGCATGAACATCTAGCCCCGCTAAATCTTGTCCGTCGTAGTAAATCGTCCCAGATTCGGGAACATCAAACCCCAGTAATAACCGGAACAACGTTGATTTTCCACTACCCGAAGCTCCCACAAAAGCGATAAACTCACCAGGTTCAGCGTGAATGCTGACATCATCCAACGTCAGCGGCCCGTCATCTCGATAGCGGAAAATTACATGATCGACAACTACGCGACCGGAAAGCCGCCCTGGATCAGCTTTTTCCGAATCTACTTCCGGCTTGGCTTCGAGAATGGGTTGTGCTCGTTCCCACAACGGCACAACTTTCAAAACATCTATAATCGTGCTGCTGAGGCTGGTGGCTCCACCGATAAACGTACCAAACGCCGCATTAAATGCTAAAAATACACCTGTGGATAAACCACCTCCTTGTGAAGGGGCTTGCCCAAGTAAACTTGTTGCAAACCAGAAGAGTGACGCTGTGGTTAATACAGGTAAGATTTTATTAACTACAGCCAGAACATCTTCAATACCTTGGGTACTCAGCATCCATTTGATTTGCTGGCTATACTGTTTTCCCCAAAAAGCGAAGGCGCGGGCTTCAGCCCCAGCCACGCGGAGTTTGGTGACGCCATTGATTAACTGCACCATCACCCCAAAGAGTTGTCCTTGTAACTCTAGTAAGGGACGGACTTTACGCAGAGTGGAAATTCCAGACACAAGAGTAATAGTAATGTTTATAAATGCGACAAAAGTAGCAATTAACGCTAGCGAACCGTTGTAGTAAAAAAGTAGTCCTAAGTTAAGTAACGCGAACAAGCTGGTGAAAATACTTCTGAGAACCGTGCTACTGAGTTTTTGGCGGATTTGACTGACAGCGCTAACGCGTGAACTCAAGTCACCGATCGCGTACTGACGAAAGAACGATGCTTTGAGATTCAAGAGCCGATCCCAGACTGCTGCTTGAGTTGAAGCATCAGCAAAGGTTTCCACGCGCATGATGGCGAAACCTTGGGCAAGTTGAAACAGAGTGCTACCAAATGCAGTTGCTAGCAGCGCTAAAGCAATTTGCACTAATAAACCACGATCGGCATCAGGAATCGCACTGTCAATCAACACGGCGGTAGCTTGTGGGGTAATCATTCCCAGTAGAGTTGTCGCCATACCCGCAGTCAGGACGACCATTAATTCTTTGTAGTGTCCTTGCAGAGCAAATTTCAGCAGGTCGAGCGTGGTGAGGACTTTATCTGGTAATGGGCGGTAGAAGGTATACCCAGTCAGTGCGAGTTTAGCAGCACTCTTGGCATTCACTAGAGTGCGCGATCGCTCAATTGGATCAAAAATCTCATAACGCGTATCAGATACAGGCAATAGCGCCACAGGATGGTTATCCTCCATCGTGTAAGCGAGCATAGCACCGCAATCCTTTTTCCACCACTGACCCTGCAAAGCGATCGTTCGGGTTCGCAAACGAGAAGCACGGGCGATCGCTTGTAGGGGATCTTGAACTCGTTTGAGGTCTTCAGACTTCGCTGGTGGTCGAATCGTTATGCCCAAAGTCCGTCCAACTGCGCCCGCAGCGACGAGCAAAGCTTGGTCAGGGTCATTGGCTCCCACCTGAGCAGAAGTGGCAAGTTGCCGAGATTGCAGCAACGACGCTAACTCGCCTAGCGTCTCCTCCATCACCTGGTGATTGAGCTGTTGCCGTTCTTGAAATCTGTGTACTTCTGCTTGTGTCTCCTGCTGTTCTAGAAGATGAAGGCTTTGCAGAAAGTAGACTTGAAGTTGAAAGATCCCCGCCAGCAGAGTATCAGAATCGTCAATTTCAGAGGTACTCAAGGATTCTAGCTCAATTGTATCTTCAGCTTGAAACCACATATCTGCACTCAAAGGCAACAGTCCCAATTGAGGCGTGACCAACAATTCCTCAAACCCCATCCAGATCGCATAACCGCTCTGAATTCGCACCCATGATACAAGCTCTCGCTGTGGTTGGAAAATCTGACCATTGGTGAGCGAGAAATAGCGAACCCCTTCCTCTAAAAACGGCAACACAGGTGGAATAATCGAAGACAGCGCCAGTCCCAATTGCTCAATCCATCCCTCCATCAAAGTCAGTGCTTCGCCACTACCATCAGCGATAAATTCACGAAAATCTTTAATCGAGACTTTGAGAAGTTCAGTTTCTTCAATCGACACCGCCAGAAGTTGATACGGCATCGGCTCAGAATCGCTAGCGATGCCAAACATTGCCTGTCTAGTGCGGGTAGTAAATAAATAGCGACGAGTTCCCTCAGCAATTCCCTCTTTCATAGGAATCGCAAACAACGCCAATGAACCAGATTTCACCACCCAAATCGTTTCTGGATCATCAAGAATAATTGGCTCATTGCCTTTGAATCGATAGTACTCTCCGGGCAGACTGACAATCCGAATTTGATCCAACATGTCTATTCCTGCTCCATAAAATTAATACAAAGCCTTGGCGCTCTTGACGTCTTCTCTGCGAGACGCTACGCGTTGGCGGTTAGATAAATAAAACGTTTTAACGATTTTTGCCTAAGTCCCGATGGGATGAAAATTTCACGCACAGACACACAGACAAATATTAATTAACTCACGCCTCTTGAAGTGCTTCCCCTTCACTGCGAATTAATTGCAAATACTTACCTTCCATCTGCTGTAACTCCTCATGAGTGCCACGTTGCACCACCTTGCCGCGCTCAAAGACAATAATTTCGTCACAATCTCGAATGGTGCTCAACCGATGCGCCACAATTACACAAGTACAACCGCGCTCCCGGAGTTTTTGATCAATGAGCTTTTCTGCCTCGGCATCGAGGGCACTAGTTGCTTCATCCATTACGAGAATCGCCGGATTGTTTACTAGAGTGCGGGCAATTTCTAATCGCTGTCGTTGCCCACCGCTCAAATTAGTTGCTCCTTCTGCCAAGTCAGCATTATAGCCTCCAGGCATCGAAAGCACTACATCTTGAATGGCGGCGTCTTTACAAGCGCGAACCAAGTTACTAAAAGGAACAGTCGAATCCCAAAGTGTGAGATTATCGCGTACACTGCCTGCAAACAGCGAGATATCTTGCTCGACGAGTGCAACTGAATTAGTGAGAATTGAGCGCGGAATATCTGCTCTGGGTTGACCATCGAATAGAATTTCCCCCGCCCACGGTTCGTATAATCCACACACCAGCTTGGCAACCGTTGACTTACCCGAACCACTGCCACCTACCAACGCGACTCGTTGACCAGGTTTAAGTGAAAGACTGAGATTTTCGATTAAGGGAGGTGCAGAGCGGTTATAGCCAAAGGTAATATTGCAAAGTTCAACATAGCCCTGAAGCCGAACGTTCGCAGCGGGAAGGGTATGAGTTGGTGGCATATTTCTTTCTCGCTCCACAGATGGATCGATCGCATTGCGTAACACGTCATCCAATCTACCCAAATTACCTTCCATTTCCTGGAGTTCACCCGCTAGACCCACCAGATTATTCACAGGTTCTAGAAACCTTTGCATCAAAGCTTGAAAGGCAATCAGCATCCCAATACTAAGTACACCATCCATTACCCGCAGCCCTCCCACCGCCAACAAAAGCATTGACGTAATCGAGGTGAGAAATGACGGCAACACACCCAGAGTTTGATTGGTTGTATCCATTTCCTGGCGGGCATTAATTGCTTTGGCATAATAGCCAGCCCACCGAGAAAAGAATTCCGACTCTAACCCTGATGCCTTGAGCGTTTCCATACTTTGCAGCCCAGAAATCGCTACTCCACTGACTTTACCTTGTTCTTGCATTAATCGCAGATTGGCATCAACGCGCTGCCGCGAAACCCATCGCCACACGCTGACATTCACGATCACGAAGCTAATGCCGATTAAGGTGAGAACGACATCATATTGCAGCATCACTGCGGCATAAAAGACAACGGTGAAGGCTGAGATGACTGTAGTTGCTAATCTTCCTGAAAGTAGGTTCGCCAAGCTGTCATTGAGGCGGACACGGCTACTAATTTCTCCCGCAAATCGCTGATCGTAAAAACTGACTGGTAGCCGCAAGATATGCCACAAGAACCGACTGGACATTCCCACAGCCAGCTTAATTTTCATGCGTCGCAGAAATTGCAGCTGAAGCAGCGTCAGAAAACCATTTAATATTGCTGTGAGAATCATGCCGAGAATTAAAGGACGTAACCAATCATTTCTGCCTTCAATCAAGACATTATCAACAAATGCTTGGGAGAATGCGGGGATGGCTAATCCAGGAATTACTAACAGCAATCCAGCGATTACACAATAAACCAGCGCTCCCATAGAACTCTGCAATCGATCCCATAATGCCAGAGTCAGGCTCGGTTTACGTCCTCCAGGCTGGAATTCTGCACTCGGTTCAACTACCAGCACCACCCCAGTAAAGGACTGATCGAATTCTGCTGGCGAAATCGTCCGGGGGCCAGTGGCAGGATCGTTAAGATAAACCTTGTCTTTGGCAAATCCCTCGACCACCAGAAAATGGTTGAAATTCCAAAAGACAATATAAGGACATTCTAGTTTGCGTAACCCATCCAAATCGACTTTAAAGCCTTTGGTCTGTAATCCATATCTGCGAGCAGCGTTGAGAATATTAGATGCTTTACTTCCATCCCGTGAAACGCCACAAGCTTGACGGAGTTCTGCCAGGGGCACAATGCGATCGTAATATCCTAAAATAATTCCCAGTGCTGCTGCACCGCATTCCACCGCTTCCATTTGTAAGAGGGTGGGAGTCCGACGGCGGCCATCAGGACGGCTGATTACCCCCCGAATTTGTCTAAATATACGCCCAATTTGTGATTTAATTCGCCGCATAATCAATACATTCCACTCCACGATCGCAGAATCGGAAAGACAAAGGAAATCGGGGATTGTTCATCCACTTTCACGCGCACGGAGGTAGTAGTTCCAGAGGTAATTTCGGTTTCTGGCCCCTTAGACGACGACCACTTAAAACGGCTTTTAGTTGAGGGATCTGGCTGAAGTTCAGCGGAAACTTGAATTTGTGGCCCTTCTGTGGTTAACCCTTGCAAAACTTCCAGACCACCTACGACACTCGACGCACCCTCTTTTGTTACCGGAAACGCCGAAACATTCGTGACCTTCGCCACAATGCCCCCAAACCGTTCTCGCTTGACGGTAGAAGGGGTAACTTGCAATTCCATGCCATTTTGAATCTTTTTGCCTTCGCTCACCGGGAAGAACGCCACAGCTACCAACTTATTCGCGGAATCTTGAGCTTCGATTGTGCCAATCCGAGCGCCCTGTTCCAGTGTTTGTCCAGGAACAGCAGCAACTTCTAAAACCCGTCCGTTGAAATTGCTAGTAACCTGGTTTTTTCCTTTTAATTCCGATTCTAGTTGGGCGATCGCTCGCTCTGTATCTTGAATTTCTTTTTTACGATTAGTAGAAATATCTAAATCTTGTTCTGCTTGACTAGCTAATTTAGTATCTAGTGTTGCTAACTGAGCTTGCAGTTCTTTGGTTGCATTTAAATTTGCTAAAAATTGTCGCTCTGCATCCGCTTCTTTGACATCAAGTTGTTTGAGTTGCGATTGGATTTCGTTGATTCTGCTTTTACTGTTGAGGAATTCCTGTTGCGCTTGAAGAACGGTATCACTCGAAACAGCTCCTTCTCGGCGTAACTCCTGACGCAGTTCAAATCGCTCTTTAAAGGTGGGTACTAAATCTCGCGTCGTTTGCAACTGTTCATGTAAGGTTTGACGCTCTTGTTGAATCGACTTTAGACCTTTATCTCGAAGAATTGGCGTCACCGATTGGGTTGTCTTTAAAGTTTGCTGGAGTGCCTGACGTTGTTGTAGAGTAGCACCTTTATCTAAAACCGTTCGCTGAAGTTGAAGTGAATTGGCATTGCGGTCTTGTTCCTGAAGTTGAACAAGCTTCACCCGCGCCAGCTTCAACTTTTCTTGAAGTTCAGTTTGGTCGAGTGTTGCGAGTACCTGCCCTTTCTTGACGCGATCGCCCGGACGAACATAAACAATCAGAACCTGTCCGGAACTAGGAGACTGGAATCCAACAACCTTACTCGGAAAAACCACCACACCTTGTCCAGCAATGGTAATAGGAATGCGACCAAAAACACTCCAGCCAAGTCCAACAGCAATCAGAGATCCCATCGCGGCTAAGGGAATCCACTTCTTCGGCTGCACAACCTGCATCAGTTGATCGAGCCGCTCCGGTGAGGATAAACGATCAAGTGCTTCTTTTCGGAATATATTACTTTTGTGGGTCGTCATTATACTGACTCCATTTGGGGATTGGGGATTGGGGGATTCAATTCAACTACCGCGAATCTGCTTGAGCATCCAGTCAAATCGCGTACCCGCCAGCGTCACTTGAGCCAAAAAGCCAGAACTCAGTTCATCCTCATAAGTCAAGTGCTGATCTAAAGATTGACCTGAGCTATAGGTGATTCTGCCGTAACCCAGCCGATTGATAATTCCTTGCTGTTTGTCTGTTAACAAAATCGCTAATACTCGATAGAAGCGGGCAGCAAACCCAACATCATGCAGCAATTTTGCCGCCAGTCGCCACCGGGGAATTGATAGCACGATCGCATCCTCAACTGCCCGAATTGTCATCGCAGGTGGACTCGCTTCCACAAAGGGCGTTTCGCCAACTATGTCACCCCGCGATAATTTAGCAAACTCTCGTTCTACATGATGTGTCTCTTCCAAAGTTGAAAAGGCGCGTGTGAGAGGATTGTTTGTATCTTCTGCGATCGAAGCTACCATCTTCCCATCTAATAGAATATAAAGAGCTTCAACGGGTCTGCCGGCATGAAATAACACCGCTCCTGCTGGAATTCTCATGGCATTGCCCGCAGTAATCATCCAACCAATATCGCTATCGTTTAATTCTGCAAATGTAAATAAAATCTCTCGAATTTGCGGCTGAAAAAGAACGACCGTGCTTTGTCCAATCTGGCTGATCATCTGCTCTAATCGGTGAGCAAGCAAAACTGCGATCGCGCGATAAAAATGGGCAGCAAATGTGACATCTTCCTGCATTTTTTTGCTTAATTGCTGCTGAGGAATCATCAAGACAAGCGACTTTCTGATTGCCTTGACCGTGGTAGAAGACTGGTAAGATTCTAAAAAGGGCACTTCTCCCACCACTTCACCGTTTGTGAGTCTCGCGATCTCCCGTCCTGACAGTTCGCCACCTTCGAGAGCAGCAAACGCACGACCAATTGGATTGTCGTCAGCTTGAGCGACACAAACGCTTAATGCACCATCTAGCAGGATGTAGAGTGCATCAACAGGCGTTCCTTGGCGAATGAGGATCGTGCCAGCAGTAATTTCTTCTCTTTGACCCGTTGCCAAGATCCAGTCAATATCGCTATTTGTCAGTTCCTTCAGTAGAACTTCTGTCATAATTTAACTTCCTTGTGTTCTGCTAACGGGAGAGAAATGGGGAGCAAAGAATTATACTAATTCTTAATGGGCTACACCCGGCTGCGCTAACGTGATTCGCTCAATCTCCCCATTGCGCGATTGACTAGGTTGGTGATTCGCTGCTATATGTTTGAGAATCGCTGTACTTTTCCGAATAAATGTTCGGTTTGTTGTCATTCCAATAAGGAAGTTTTGCACTCTCAAGTTGTTTTGCGATCGCTTCAGTAGCACTGGATAAAGTGTCTATAGGATTCTGGTGGTAGTCATCAGGCACAAAAGCACCACCGGAAACCTCTGCCAAGTCTTGCTCTGATAACTCTAGTGGTTTATCGTGTTTCATATTTTCCATTGCAATTCTTTCTCCTTGTCATTTCATTTGTTACTGAATTTGCCTAATTTGATGAAGGCGAGGTTATCAATTAAGCGAGAACAATTTCAGAAAGTAGTTGAGCGAAGCTTATCCAGGACTTACGCAAGTGTCATATTTTTAACGCCAGAGGTTGTCCAGAGTCAAAGGTCAAAAGTCCAAAAAACCTTGATTCTTGACCCTTGACCCTTGACCCTTGACTCTTATACCAGAAGCCTTGTGTGCCAGTTGCGTAAGTCCTATTATCCAACAGCAATTCATGAATTTTTAAAACTTGGCTTAAACTCCGTTCATGTAGAACCATCGATTGCAGACATATCTCCAAACAACTCGCCGAGAGCTTGTATGTCCTCGGTTGTTGCATCGACAATAGTGAGTTGGAAGAGTGACGATTCTGTGGTTTCTGCCTGAAATGCTGACTGTGCTGAGCAATTACTTGACCCTGATCCTATTGATTCGACAGATGTCAATTTTGATTGCTGAAACCGCGCAGCCGTCAAACGCAGACTGAAACCACCGGCTACCTCGTCTAAATCCTCATCCGATAACTCGATTGCCTCGTTATTCGGAGTAATTTCGTCACCTGACATAGGATCTCCTCGCTGCCGTATGTTAAATTTAGATTAGACGGAAGGGGTTCACGATAAAGCTGGGCAGCCGTTAAGTGAATCCTCCTTCCTAACCATTGCGACCTATTAAGTTAAGGAATGTTACTTGAAGTTGAAGGTGCGGTCTTAGAAATCACCCAACTTAGCGATCAGTTCATTGTCAGCAACTGTTCGTGTTTGGTCGATTTGAGTAGCTTCAATAGCTTGAGCACCATTGGGGCCGACACTGTTAACGCGAACATCCTTGATAGAAGCTTGGTCAAAGGAAGCGTCGAAGTCTTTAACCAGTAGTTGGTCAAGACCAGCGCCACCAGCAACGACGTCGAGTTCTTCAATAGATAGCTCTTGGTGCTTGATTTCGTTAGACATGATGGTTTCTCCTGATTTTTTGGTTTTTGTTGACGTTAAAGAATGTTGAAGGTGCAGTCTTAGAAATCACCCAACTTAGCGATCAGTTCATTGTCAGCAACTGTTCGTGTTTGGTCGATTTGAGTAGCTTCAATAGCTTGAGCACCATTGGGACCGACACTGTTAGCGCGAACATCCTTGATAGAAGCTTGGTCAAAGGAAGCGTCGAAGTCTTTAACCAGTAGTTGGTCAAGACCAGCGCCACCAGCGACAACATCGAGTTCTTCAATAGATAGTTCTTGGTGCTTGATTTCGTTAGACATGATGGTTTCTCCTGATTTTTTGTTTAAGTTAAGGAATATTGCTTGAATTTTGAGGTGCGGTATTAGAAGTCACCTATCAAAGCAAGGACATCGTTACTAGCAACTGTTTTCGTTTGGTCGATTTGAGTTGCTTCAACGGCTTGAACACCATTAGGTCCGACATTAATTGCGCGAACATCTTTGACAGAAGCTTGCTCGAAGGAAGCGTCGAAGTCTTTTACTAGCAGTTGATCAAGACCAGCGCCACCAGCAACGACGTCGAGTTCTTCAATAGATAGTTCTTGAGCTTGGTAGTTAATTTCGTTAGACATGATTGTTTCTCCTGATTTTTTTGGTTTCTGTTGAAGTTAAGTTAAGGAATATTGCTTGAAGGTGCAATTTTAGAAATCACCTAACTTAGCGATCAGTTCATTGCTAGCAACTGTTTGTGTTTGGTCGATTTGGGTAGCTTCAACGCTTTGAGCACCGTTGGGGCCGACACTGTTAGCGCGAACATCCTTGATAGAAGCTTGGTCAAAAGAAGCGTCGAAGTCTTTTACTAGTAGTTGGTCAAGACCAGCGCCACCAGCAACGACGTCGAGTTCTTCAATAGATAATTCTTGGTGCTTGATTTCGTTAGACATTGTGTTTTTTCCTTTTTAATGTTGTTGGCTACGTAAATTACAAGCGATGCGCTGTTTGGTGTGTTCCGCTTTCCTCGCTTGATGTCTTAAGAATACAAATTCAACTCAATCATCCGCATCTGAAAAACGTCTAGGATTTTGCCTAAGCGAAGTAAGTAGATGTCGTCTAACTTTCGCTCTATCGTGTCGAGCAATCCCTAAGACTTTCGTTATAGGCTGACCGGGTTGGTTCCAACAAAAGTCATGAATTTGCCTTGAAATCTGGAATTTCATTACATATCGCTGTATGACTAGATTTGTAAGCAGGAATGCAGATTAGATTTAGTCATCATAAAGAACAGCATTCTACACTCATAATTAAAAAAATAAATCTAGTGAATTATTACCTATAAATCTCTAGCAATGTTGTATATCAAACGGAAACAGCAATGTTGAATAGATTCAAATTAGCAACGAAATTTACCTTACTTCTATCGCTGGTGTTCATCGGTGCGATCGCAGTTAGTGGTTTTGCTTTATCCCACGCACTGGAGCAAAAAGCGGAAGCTGAAATCGATTATCGAAGCCAAATTCTTGCAGAAATGATGAACTCAGTGAGAAACTTCACAAACATGCATATCAGCCCACTCCTGATACCTATGGTGGAGACTCAATCTACGTTTGTCCCTGAAAGTATTCCCAGCTATGCAGTGAGAGAAGTATTTGAAAATCTTCGCAAAAACGAAGAATATAAAGACTTCTTCTACAAAGATGCCAATTTAAATCCAACTAATTTACGAGATAAAGCAGATATATTTGAAACGCAGATCATCGAACAGTTTCGCAATCAACCAGGGCTAAAAAATTTATCTGGTTTTCGTGACTCTTTTAATGAGAAGTTGTTTTATAGTGCTCGTCCATTTTCAATTAAAAATCCCACATGTCTACGTTGCCATAGCACGCCTGAAGCTGCTCCAAAAAGTCACATCGTCAGTTATGGCTCAGAAAATGGTTTTGGATGGAAACTCAATGACATTATAGGTACTCAAATTATTTACGTTCCTGCTAGCAAAGTGTTTGATGATGCCAATCGGGCTTCTGTTTTATTCATCGGCTTATTCATTAGCATCTTTGCTTTAGTAATTTTGCTAATTAATTATTTACTGAAACGAAATGTGCTACAACCACTCAAACCAATGGCGCAACTCGCTCAGAAAATTAGTATGGATGAGATTAGTGCAGAAGAAGCAGAAGAGTTTGATCGCCAAAAGCTAACGTCAATTGTGAAACGCAATGATGAATTAGGACAATTGGGACGAGTTTTTCAACGCATGGTGCATGAAATTTATGCCCGCGAACAAAAATTTAGGCAACAGTTGCATACATTGCGTATCGAGGTTGACGATGCTAAACGTGCGCGTCAAGTTGCGGAAATTGCTGAATCCGAAACGTTCCAAAAATTGCAGGAAGAGGCAAAAGCAATGAGAAGCAAACGAGGTGCTACAAATGAATAGTTTTTTTATACGAGATCAGCTTTCAATAAAGTGCTGAATCCTGAGTATTAATTTATAGCTCATGTCTTCTGTCTCCTATTCACAATTGAGGATTATCATGTCTGAAATTATTTCTATTCACTCATTCCGTGGCGGAACTGGTAAATCAAACGTTACGAGTAATCTCGCTACCCTCATCGCCCGCTCTGGACGGCGAGTTGGGGTTGTTGATACAGATATCCAATCGCCAGGAATTCACGTCCTGTTTGGTCTTGAAGAAGACCGAATCCGCTATACCCTGAACGATTATCTATGGGGTCGTTGTTCAATTGAAGAGGCTGTGTATGACGTTAGCGGCATTTTGAAACAAAAACAAACATTTTTTGGTCGGCAAGGGAGCATTTATTTAATTCCTTCCAGCATTAGAATGAGTGACATTTCTCGAATTTTGCGCGAGGGCTATGATGCACGCTTGCTTAACGATGGTTTACGTAATCTAGTTCGTCGTTTAAAACTGGACTATCTGTTGATCGATACTCACCCAGGTATTAACGAAGAAACATTGCTATCCATCATTCTTTCTGATGTCCTTGTGCTGATTCTCCGTCCAGACAAACAGGATTACCAAGGGACAGCAGTGGCGGTCGATGTTGCTCGTAAGTTAGAAGTGCCTAAGATGCTACTAGTGATTAACAAAGCGCTGCCATCTTTAGATTTTAAAGAGTTACGGCAAAGAGTGGAGAATACCTACCAAACCCCTGTGGCTGGAATCCTGCCAGTTTGTGAAGAGATGTTTAATTTAGGAAGCAGTGGTATTTTCTGTTTGCGATATCCTGATCATTCATGGACTCAAAAAATTAATGATATTGTCAAACAAATCATGGGTTCTGGAGCAAAATCCTTTGTGTAAAAATGGCTCTAACTCCTTTAAACACAGTATTAGAGACGTTGTATTGTTCTGTGTGGAGACGTTGCAATGCAACGTCTCTACTTGTCAAAAATATTATCTACTTTCCTACCTAACAAACCTGCGAAATGTAGCAAACTAAATAAAGATATGTTGACATTTTTTATATTTCGCTAAAAAACCCATGCTGGCTGCAATCCTCTTTGACCTAGACGGCACTATTGTCAATACTGATCCTATACATTACCGAGCTTGGCAGGAAATGCTGTTGAGTTACAGCATAGAAATTGATGAAACATTCTACAAATCGCGGATTAGTGGTCGGCTAAATCCAGAAATTGTTAAGGACATCCTGCCACAATTGTCACCAATGGAAGGACAAAAATTTGCAGATGAGAAAGAGGCGCTTTTCCGCAAACTCGCCCCAAATCTGAAACCACTGAGTGGATTTTCGCAATTACTAGCATGGACAAATGCACATCAACTAAAACGTGCATTAGTAACTAATGCACCTAGATTAAATGCGGAATTTATGCTAAAGGTATTGGGAATACAAGAAGCTTTCGATACAGTTGTTTTAGCGGATGATTGCGTAGCAGGTAAACCTGACCCTGCACCTTATCAGGTTGCTCTAAATAAGTTGGGAATTGAAGCAGAGGAGGCGATCGCTTTAGAAGACTCTCCCTCTGGCATCCGTGCTGCGGTTGGCGCTAGTATCCGCACTATTGGCATTGCGTCTACCCACGATCCACAAGTTTTGCAGGAAGTCGGTGCATTTATGGCAATTCCAGATTTTACTGATTTGCAGTTATGGACATTGCTAAACTCTCTGATTGAGGAAGATTTGAGTGCGTTGGCGCAGCCTCTCCAAAGGAGAATCGCTTCTAATTTATAAGCCAATTACACGAATCAAGATTACTGATTAAGGTTAGGAGTTCATTCTCCACCTTGCTCATTAATTTTGAACATAACTGAAGTTGCCGTATCAGGAAATAAGCCGTATTCATCTTTTTCCTGTTCGCGCAACTTTTTTTTAATGCGTTGAATCAATTTCATACAGTAGAGACGTTACATGTAGAGACGTTACATGTAACGTCTCTACTATTTTTCAGCAAGAATCGCGTAAATTTCCCGTTTAACTTGCTCTAAAAGCCCACGTACCCTATTTATTCGCTCTACATTCCCACTACGAGCAACCTGCACCATAATACCAGCCAATTCTGTTGCCACTTTTCGCAACTCAATCAACTCTTGGGGCTTACCTGTCATAAAAGTTTTGAAGGTGTCCCAAGAAGAGTCTGAAGTTTCTTTTTGGGTACGCTCTGCCAATATTTGTCTACCCTCATCTGTAATTGTGTAAATCCGCTTACCCCCTTCCTGTGCGCTTCTCAAATAGCCACCTTCCTCCAACATCTGGAGTGTTGGATACACTGAGCCAGGACTGAGGCGACGGAAACCACCATAACGAGTTTCCATTTCTTTGATCAGGTCGTAACCATGGCTTGGGTGCTCGGATAATAATTCCAGCAGAATGAACTTGATGTCACCTCGACGAGTCCGGGATTCATCTCCCCAGCCACGACCGAATAGTTCATCAGCAAAGTGTTTGCCATGATGTCTGTCATGATGCTTATCATGCTGGAACCAATGACTGATCAACGAATCCTCTTCACTGGCTCCTACCCATGCAGGTGCTGGAAAGCGAGATCGAAAGTGTCTAAACATAAGTAAATCTCAAATCAACTTTCTCTACTATACGATATATCGTTATTTATTACGATATATCGGAATGGAAGTTTGATGAAGATTTTTGACGTGAGAATGCAACTCATATAGGAAGGGATGGGGGATGGGGGATGGG
>NZ_JADEXR010000144.1 GCF_015206995.1 aff. Roholtiella sp. LEGE 12411
CCCATGCCCCATGCCCCATCCCCTTGTAGCATAATCGAGCCATCCCTTAACACCACCAAAATGCTACTTCGGTATGGCGACAGCCTGATGGACGAATCAGGTAAATTAAAGATAAGTAAAGAAAACACTAATTGAACTAAATGACCGCTCTCAGTTTACAGGAAATCTCTACTCAGTTAGAAAGTCCGAATTTACGCGATCGCATGGTAGCCCTTGCCAATCTGCGTCACGTTTCTCCTGAAGACGCAGTACCTTTGATTAAAAAGGTATTGGACGATGAATCTTTGCAACTACGCTCCATGGCAATATTTGCTCTGGGAATCAAGCCTACGGAAGAATCTTACCCGCTTTTGGTGAGAATTTTGGAAACTGACCCAGATTATGGTATTCGCGCTGATGCCGCAGGAGCTTTAGGATATTTAGGTGATACCAGAGCCTTTGAGGTGCTGTCACGGGCGTTTTATGAAGATACTGATTGGTTAGTACGCTTTAGCGCAGCCGTTTCTCTAGGCAACATTAAAGACCCCCGCGCCCACGAAATCCTCATTAAAGCCTTGGATAGCGAAGAAGTAGTCTTGCAACAAGCTGCAATCTCTGCTTTGGGAGAAATTCAAGACATTGATTCGGTAGATCATATCCTGCGGTTTGCTCAATCAGATGATTGGTTAGTGCGACAACGCCTCGCAGAAGCCTTGGGACATCTTCCTACTCCCAAGAGTATCTCTGCTTTAAAATACTTAGAAAAAGACAACCACAACCACGTTGCTGAAGCAGCGAGGTTTTCTCTTAAGAAACTTGAGGAAACAGGCAATCAAGCTTAACATCAGATCCTGCTACCTTTTAATAATAAGTGGGGTTTTTAGCATTTTGATGCAGGGTAATTTCATTCATGAATATTGAAGAATTTTTTCAGTTGAGTGCAGGTAAATGGTTTTCCCATCGTACTAGTCACCATTTGGCTGACAAGCAATTTGAACATGGCAAATCAGACATCATCATTGAAACGTTAGCAGTAGATCATCCAGAGGTGATCAAACTGTGTCAAATGTACGAAATTGCTCCTGATTCAGCATCTTGTGGCGCTAGAGTTACTTGGAACGGCACAGAACCAGAAAAATCCAATGGTTATACTGTATTAGTTTCAATACCTGATGCAGATAATTCTACTGAAGGCAAGTTACTGCGGCAAATGGATCATGCCGAGAAAACCCTAGTAGTCAGACGCTATAAAATAGACAGCGATGATGCTTTGACCTTAACCACAGAGTATGGAACCATCTGGTCTGAGGAGCGCCTGTGGTTTGCTAGTCCCAATTTGCGAATGCGGACGAGTGTTCTAAAGCGTTCTGACGGTTTTAGTGTAGCTTCTTTCACTTCTGAGATTCGCATGGGTGGTTCTCCACCAGCTGCGAAAGCTTCCGAAACAGCTAATTCAGCATCGAGTTAGTGTTGCTATTTAATAAACCCCCCTTTCTGGGGGGAATCACAGGGCAAACGCATGTGTGACTCGTTCCTAAGCCAATATATAACTTACTCTAATCTCGCGGCAAGATATGCGTTTTAGCCGCAGACCCTTTGAGATGAGTATAGGCGAAAAGGACTATGAAAATGCTTAAAAATCAGGGTTAACCTAACACACCCAAAGGCGCACGTCCGGATCTAAATCTGGTTGATTTGATGACGCACCCTAGCGAAACAGAGCCGACTTAAAAGGCTAAAGGCATCGCTTGAGAACAAAAAAGAAAGGTTGAGGTAAATTTTTATAATCCATAATTCCTAATACAGTATTCTCATCTACTTTCTTAAAGGAATCATTGATCGGCAAATAATCATAAATCATCGTAGCAGTGACTTTTTCTCTATACTCCATCATTCGCAGTCTGGCTTGACTTTTATCGGTTTTGAGTAAAGAATTAATCAACATCAGCAATGGTTTGAGGGAATTATTTTTGGGTATCGGCAATTTCAAAACCCAGCTCATTAAACTGGGATTAGGCGCAACCTGAAAAATCTTTCCCTGACTATCTAAAAATAATAACGGGTGAACATTTTCCGCATCTACAAATTCCTTGCCATACCAATTAGAACTTTCTAATAAACCATCCATTGGATGATCTGTATGCAGTCCAGACCCTTGCCAACGACCCAACATAAAGTCTAAATTCACTGGTTCAAGAGTGTCAAACAATTGTAAAGCTCTTTGTGTCGTAGTTTTACCCGTTTTCAGAATCAGCTGACAGTCTTCTAATGTTTCCATTATTGTTGTCCTTGTATCCATGTATCCATAATTATGCCAAAACCAAGCCTGTAATGCTCATTTTCTCGTTATGTGATCGACCCGACGATGTGCGTACAGCCTTGCACTGCTAACGCGTTCCCCCTTATCCCGCTCACCAGAGGCGGGGCACTCACCTGAAGCCGTATCTGTCCGCAACGGCATCCGCCTTCCCAAGGCAAATTCCAGTCGTTCATGATATGCCGCCTCCGTTCTCTATCCATGTTCATTCTTAACTAAGAATAATATTTTAGGACTTACGCAACTGGCACACAAGGATTCTGGTATAAGAGTCAAGGGTCAAGGGGAGCCACTGCGTTGGGCGGCTCTGCCGACTTAAAGCAAGTGGCGTTCAAGAATCAAGGTTTTTTGGACTTTTGACCTTTGACTCTGGACAACCTCAACGAAAAAAATATGACACTTGCGTAAGTCCTGTATTTTATGGATTATCTGCAAATACAAAAAAGGGAAGAGAAAGCAACATGGAATCGAATACTTTTGTTGTTTATCTAATCAGTCAGCGTCTTAATTTTGGGAAATTAGATGTGACGAGTAGAAACCTACTATTTCATACCAAGCAGAGGTAGCAGCAGCAGAATCGTAGCGATAACCGTCATCGCGCATGAAGGTATGTTCTGCTTCATACAAAAGAATTTGGTGAGATACCCTAGCATTTTCAAGTGCTTCAATTAGGATTTTACGGTCATTTTCCGGCACATGCGGGTCAAGAGTACCGAGCACAATTAGCATCTCACCTTTGATTTCACTCACCCTCTGGATTGTATCAGCTACACCCTTCCCCAACTTGCCACTGGGAATCCCAGTAGGATAGCAGCAGACTGCTGCTTTCACTTCACTCATGAAAGCTGCCCGGAAAGCTAAGTGTCCACCAATGCAAAAGCCGAGAGTACCTATTTGCTCTGGAGAAACTGAACTTTCTGTTTGAAGAAATTCAATCACGGCATGGCAATCAGCATCATAATCAGCTACTAGAGTTTGACGAGCATTATCATTACCCCGCATCCGTCCAATGTCGTCTGGCTCAATAACTAGACCAACTGGCTCAGTTCGGTGGAAAATTTCCGGGGCTGCCACTACATAGCCATATCCTGCTAAGTAGTTAGCTAGACGAATCATTGCACCACCTAACTGATAAATATCACTAAGAAACAGAATGCCTGGGTAAACTCCTGTTGCTTTGGGAGCCGCTACATAAACACGCATTAAACTGTCGTTTACTCTCAACTCGACATTGCGTTTGGTGATTTGCACTGTTCTGTCTCCATCTGGTGCTTGCTTTGATTAGCTTCGCCACTCGTTTTCGCTCTTGCTATTTTTGCAAAGCGAATCAATCTGTTTCACCGCGTTGAACAAGCTAAATCCTATCTGTATATTTAGCAAATGCACCCTTGACACTCCATTGCACCGAATAAATGTACCTTGACTGTCACCCAAAAATAGTATTAATTACTACATTTTGGTGTTTAGATGTTCATTTTATAGCTGAATACATGTCAGTTCAAAATAAATTTGCCGCTGCTTATGAGAATTGCTCTGACTGAAGCTAATTATTGCCCATTACCTGCGGATTATCAGCGCTCAACTTTACTAGTACTTCCTAACCCGTACAAAGACTGATTAGGCACAAGTTGACTTTCAAAACGGCTATAAACAATTTGGGTAGGATACCAAGGAGAAAACCAGTACAAATCTTGAATCACTTTATGAGGTTTACTGGTGTCTGCCAATTCAAATTTAACTAGGGCCAAATTATTTAATCCAACCACTTCTCGTCCCTCTTGAAACCAGGGTAAGTTCCAGAACATTAGCCGCTGTAACCACTTCCAGTTGTCGTTTCTTGCTTGTTGTTTGGTAGTGATTAACCACGGGATATTGGCTCCAAAGTCAGGCGTCCGAGTGTTTTGTCGAGGAATCCACTCCAATGCACAATACCAATCGGGTTTCATTTGTGGCTGCTGATGGGGGCGGGATTGTCTGGCTTTTTGTTCTACCATATTGAGTGGATTAGACCATCCTATCCACCGTCTTACCTTTTCCGGTAAAAGCCAGTCTTTCAATCGTGTATGGATGATCCGAGTAATAGTCTCTTCATTCTTCATAGCACTAGCGGTTAACTGCACTAAGACAGATTGCGCTTGCGAATTTGGAGAAGTGCCTACACAAGACATGCGAACAACAGAACCGTAGTGGATATCTCCAGACAGAACAACAACTTGTTGGCGTTGCTCAAACAGAGTAGTTATAAATTGCGACAATGCTTCAGTATGAATATTCCAGGAATCTCCAACATCAGCGGCAAACACTTTGTCGCGTCGTAATTGCCAATGGTGAATCCAATCAATTACTTTTAAGCTAAAGAGATTTGTAGGTGCAATCACTAATGTGGCTTGAATCTGAGGTGCTTGTTGTAGAGGTAAAGAGAGTTGTTGCTCAAAGCCTTGGGGGCATAACAGCATTGGTGGCGCAGTCGGTTTGTCATCGGCAGGATAGCCCCGCCATGTGCGCGTATCTAAAACAATCACTTCATGGCAATGACTCCGTACCGTGTAGTGCCAGATAAGTGCTTCAGGATGTCGTTCTAGCACCAACATAGAACCGTCTTGAACAAACTCAGGTAGGCTAGTGCGTGGGTTGGTAAGTGGCATCCCTACATAACGGGCGATCGCATTATATGCTGCGACATCCGTACCTTGGGAAGCAGACCAGTCCTGAGCAGCCGCCAACAATTTTTCACCAGGTTGACCAGCTTCAAATTGCTTGGGTGTATTGCCCCATGCTTGAGAAACTGCATAGGCTAACAGGGCGTTTTGAACGGTTCTCTGCCCCAAAGGTCGTCCCAGTACTCGTAAACACCATGCCTGATTGAGATTCCAATCATCGCTGACATCATGGTCATCAAAAATACTATACACAGGAACATTGGCGAGGGCGCGTCGCACTTTCCAGAGGGTGTGGATAAATTGGCGCATCTCTTGAACTTCCCGATCCCATAGCCGACGCGTTTGGCGATCGCTCATCATATCGCGCCCTTTGGGGAAAGTAGTCGGCCAGCACACAGGCGACCAAACTAATAGGTAAGATGCGTAATACTCGCCAAGACCCAGAAGATGACTAGCGACTTTGGCATCTTTATTGTGCAATCCGGCTGTAAAGCCAGCTTGGTAAGTCGCAATTTCAACTCGTTGTCCGGGAGGTAATTGCTTGGGTGTGTAATACGCAACATCTGTAGGTTTATTCTGAGTGACTGGTAGCCGTTCTTCCCAGCCTAGCAGCGCGTCGCCAAGCATACTAGATACCCACAATAGTGGCGCGGCAACATCGTCTCCATAAATCTGATCGCCAGTGAAAAAAAGCTGATGCGGACGCTGTTCTGGTTGGTTTGCAGCTTCCTCAATTAGGCAATCTAAAATGGGCAGTGCATCGAACCCATGACCGTGGGGTTTGCGACAGGAGCCATGCACAATTCGTAAATCTTGGAGACGGCTGGGCGGCAGAACAAACGTTGGTTTTTGATGTTCAAAATAGCTGATATTGACATTGGGAAAGCGGTTTGAACACAAGGCTTGCTGCAAAGATTGCTGATGGGAGGTTTGGTCAGTAAACAAGAGGTCGTAAGCATATATGCGATCGCTAGTTAGGCGATGTCTGCCCGTAGACTGAGCCGTTACTGCCATAATATGAAATGATTTTCCCAGCGCAACTGTAGAGCGTCTTCCTTCTAACAAAGAATTTCCTAACACTGTACCGTCATTCGTTGTCTCGTAAACCTGAAGTTCTACTTGACAAGGCTGTTTGAGTGCGATCCAGACCGTCACAGATTCCGGTTCAACATGTTGTAGGATTGGCCCCGCTAAAATCAGCGGTAGATCTTGTAAAAACTCGTCCTCAGATTGATTGTTCATTGCAAAACCTAAGATGAGGGTTCGTGTCATGGTGGGCAAATTAGTACAACATTGCCTACAACTAAAGCTTGTAGTATGTGACTGACACGGCTCAAACCCTGATTATTTTGTACTAGCACAGCTTAACTTTGCCTAATTAGAAGTGAAATAGGCAAAGTTAATGTATAAAAACCGAGAGTTGAAACATTTACACAGTAATGCTTTGCGAGCCACTCTGCCTTTGATCTTATGAATTATCATATTATCCCAGACTGTAGACGTTGTGATCCATAGCTTACAAAGTTTAGATCCCTAAATTGTTTGATTAGATAGCATGACCCCATACCTCAGTTTGATGGGATAAATTGACTGTGGTAACAAGTTAAGGCTTCAATAAGTAGGCGATCGCTAAAGAGTCTTCTTATTTTCGCGTTTTAGTGCCAAATTAATATGATTGTTCTGGTAATGGGTGTATCTGGGTCTGGCAAAACTACCATCGGGCTTCTGCTGGCGGATGCATTACACTGGGAATTTAAAGACGCTGACGCTTTCCATTCGCCAGCAAACATTGAGAAAATGCGGCTTGGTATTCCCCTAAGTGATGCCGACAGGATACCCTGGTTGCAAGATTTGCAAAGAGCGATCGCCCAGTGGCTGCAAGAAGATAAAAATGTAGTGTTAGCATGTTCAGCACTCAAAGCTAGCTATCGCCAGTTTTTGTTATTGGATAGCGATCGCATCAAGCTAGTTTACCTCAAAGGGTCTTTTGAGGTCATTCAAAATCGATTACAAGAACGCCACAATCACTTTATGAGCGAAAAACTTCTCAAAAGCCAGTTTGATGCCCTTGAAGAGCCACCTGATGCTATAAGTGCCGATGTTTCTGATCCCCCAGAAATGATCGTGGATTATCTCAAGACATATTTTGCATAGACATCTTGCAAAGGGTATTTTTGCAAGATGTTGGCTAAAGGTTAAGGTGAGCTTTTAACGAAAGGTACTCGTTATGCCTTAAAAGAAACAATCTAGTTTCCTAAAAGTAGGCGTACTGACGGAGTGAGCAAGGTAGCGCGAGGGTTGTGGTTGATTCGTTTTTCATCTTTCGTTAAAGCTTCCCATGCGCTCACAAGGAACAATGAAAATGATGCTGGAACGATTTTGCGTTGTTTCAGCCTCTATTTTCCACTCAGGTCTAGTGATGTTTTCTAAAGTTGATGTGTGGCTAGAAATGCTTCGACTTCAGCAGATGTTGGTTGAGAAGCGATCGCTCCTGGTTTAATGGTAGTTAGCGCTCCAACGGCACTGGCGTAGGTCACGATGCGTTTTGCTGTTTGTCCATCCCGCAAGCTGTGGATACCATGTTGACTCAGCTGGTGGATGAACCCTGCTAGAAAGCTATCTCCTGCACCTGTTGTATCGACTACGGGGATGGAAAACGAAGGTAATTTGTCCTCGTTTTCACCCAGACAATAAGCACAACCGTTTTCGCCGTCTGTCACCAGCACCCCTTCAACTGAAGCTAGGCGATAAGTAATGGCTCCTGGATCGGAGGTATCAAAAAGCCATTCGGCTTCTTCTTTGGATAGTTTGAGAAAATCGACTCGCTTCAATGATTCTTGAATTTTTTGGCGAGCCATATTTGAATCTTGCCAAAATACAGGACGCCAATTTACATCTAGCACTATCTTCAGGTCGTATTGTTCTGCCAGTTCTAGGGCGCGGTGAATTGCCTGCTCACTTTCAGGATAGGCTAATTCCAAAGTACCCAAAACCAGAAAATCTGCCTCTTGAAACAGCAAATTTGGCAATTTCTTGGCTTGTAGGCGGGTGTCGGCAAATTCTGCGGTGTTATACTGACCAAATCCAGCAAAAGTGCGATCGCCTGCTAAATCCCGTGTTACATAAACTTGTCGCGTTGGCGCTGTGGGATGACGTTGCACCCCCGTAGCATCTACACCTACTTCTTGTAATAGCTTGACCAGTGCATTCCCTGGGTCATCTTCACCAACTGCTCCGATAAATCCTGCTGGCGTCCCTAACTTTACTAAAGCACAAGCTACGTTAGCTGGTGCTCCTCCTGGGTAAGGAGTCCAAGATTGAACTTCTTCCAGGCTTAGCCCCAATTGATCGGCTAAACAATCAAACAAAATTTCACCGAGGCACAAAACACGGGGATTGCTCATTTTAGATTTTTGATTTTGCGAAAAGTTGAGCCTGTCGCGTGCAGAAACAAGTCAGAGCGCCGACTTTCGGCGTCTGGTTCTGCCAACGCCAGGAGCGAACACAAGCTTGGTGGGCGATCTGAACCTCTCCCAAAGGAAGAAGCCCGCCTACGGCGGATGATAATTTTCCAGTATAAAATCTACAATGATCTTTGCTCATTTGTCGCCAGTCCTTCATAGAATGAAATAGCAATTTTTACTACTGCCATATCATGTGTATGCTCTAGCAAATCGTTTTTTATGCCCCATAATTTTACGGCGTACATACACATTAATTTGCATTATTTAATACATAAAATATGTGTGGTTTAGATTGCTGTCAATTTGAAATCCAAAGAAAATATTGATAATGGTATTGCCGTGAACACTTGAAACCCCTACCTACAAAAGAATCTTCTAGAATTAGAAAGAGTGATTAAGTACATATACCAAGGGAGGATAGAAATAGTTATGGCTGGTGGCGAGTCTCAGACCCCTGTTAGTCTGTCAGACAGAGAACTGCAAATTATCGACTTAGTGGCCGCTGGCTTAACTAACCAAGAAATTGCAGGAAAACTGGAAATTAGCAAGCGTACAGTAGATAACCATATCAGTAATATTCTGACTAAGACCCAGACAGAAAATCGAGTAGCTCTTGTCCGCTGGGCTTTACAGTGGGGCAAAGTCTGTTTGAATGATGTGAACTGCTGTCTTCTGCCTAACCAGAACGAATAAACAATTTGCTAGTAGCGACGCGATTAATCTGCTCTGGTATGCTGAAAACCCAATTTTGAGATTTACTAATTGTTCTCCTCACGCCTTTATTTCAGTGTGATTACCTCTACCAATTCCGCATCCTTCACTTAGTGGGAGTTTACGCTAATGGAGCCAGCTAACTCTCAGAAGCGGAAGCTATAGATTCAGAATTCCTCTCAAAATGCTACAGAACAGATTACTAACCTATTGGTTCTGGATAAAGCAGTTTTCTTTCCATCGGTACTATTATGTTTCTTTAGGAAAAATAATTAGTACTGATGGAAAATTTCCTCTGTACCAACTGACATTTACAAAAACGAAAAGAAAACCTACTACAACAAGAGTGGGGAACGAGCAGTTTCTCAAGTCGGTGAAACTGCCCTTATGAATAACATATTGCCAAAATCCGTAAAGATTTTTATTGGAGAATATAGCGTCCTAACTTTGTTGTCAACGAATCATCAACAAAAATTAGCAACAATCCACTGGCTCAAGCGTTACATTTGAAAGAAATCTATGTTGCTCCATAGGCTTGGGGAGCAGTGTTCCTATGAATACTTCTGCTTCTGCTAAAGGTGATTCATCTGCCTTTGACTTTTTTGGTTTTGATTTGACGATACCTCTATCTGGTAAAGTTCCGAGCCTCGAAAAGCGACTTACGGACTTTCCGCAACCCACACAAGATGCTGATTTACTCAAACAGCTATCGTTTATTCCAGGGTTGAAAGAAATTTTGATGCTGCGACAGGTTCACGCCCTGGAACACGCAACTGTTTGGGTTCTGGGTGAATCAAAAAGCGTCTATCCTCTCCCACTAGGGGCTACTAATATTCAAGTTGATAACGAACTATTAAGCGGTTTATCTACCGAACAGGGCTTCTACCTCTATGGTGAAGTCAATATTAGTGATTTGCGGCGGGCGATCGCACTTGCTCAACATCGCCTAACCAGTGGAGAATGGGATTTGGCCATACATCCCCGTTGCGGCACTAATTTATCAGTAGCAATGCTCTTAACAGCTGGACTAGCTGTGGGGGTACATCTTCTGCTACCGTTCCGACCAATTGAGCAACTGATAGGTTTAGGCTTAGCAGCGACGACAGCAGCTGAACTTGCACCTGATTTAGGTTCTGTGGCGCAGCGTTACTTAACAACTGCCATTCCCTTTAACCTAGCAATCGAAAATATTACCCGTACACGCGACGTTTGGGGACGACAGGGGCATTTTGTTAAAGTATGCTGGCAAAATTAATTAGAAGAAGGGGAGTCAAAAGTCAAAAGTCAAGAGTCAAGGGTCAAAAGTCAAGAGTCAAGAGTCAGTATCCATTTCCCTTTTGCTCCCCCACTCCCCACTCATATAAAAAAAGTGTCTAATGAGAAAGCTTTACTTCTTACTCCCTGGAACAGATGGCAAATTTGCTTGCGGTGGCTTGTTTGCAGAGTTAAAAACAGTTAATCTTGCTCAGCACTTTTGTAGTGCTGATGTTGTAACTTATCGTCAACGAGAAAAAGACAAGCTTTTCATAGATGATTTGCTAAAAGAGAAAAATTTAAATGATGTAATTTTTGTCATTAGCTGGGGATTTGATGTTCCTAAACTTGTCACTAGGCTCAAATTATACAACGTAGTTTACCATGCCCATAGTGCAGGTTATCCGTTCATGCTACCTGCGAGTATTCCGATTATTAGTGTGAGTCGAAATACAATGGGATATTGGGGACAAAAATCACCCAATTCTCTGATTTATTATTTGCCTAATCAAATTGCTGATGAATTTCAAAATTTACATATTGAGCGAGATATTGATGTTTTAGTTCAAACTCGCAAATCTTCTGAGTATTTAATTAAAGAATTGATTCCGGCGTTGCAAAACAAATGTAAAGTATTTGTCGTTGATTCCTATGTAGAAGATTTACCTGGATTATTTAATAGGACTAAGGTTTATCTCTATGATTCTGCTGAATATTGGGCGAAACAGCGTGTGAGTGAAGGATTTGGACTGCAACCAATGGAAGCGATCGCCTGCGGTTGTCAAGTCTTTTCTAGTGTCAATGGTGGATTGTCTGATTATTTAGATCCGGGATTTAATTGTTATAAAATTGCCGGATATTCTCAAGAATATGATATAAAACGTATTTTAAAAGTGGTTAATTTTTCAATATCGGTATCATTTAATAAAGAGCTTTTGGCTGAGTATAGAACTGAAAATATTATTCAACGTTTCCAAATGATAGTGAATGAATTAAATGATTTTTTTGACCACAAAATCCAGCAGCCATCCAATATTAAAAGTTTGACGAAAATACGTGTGGCAAAATTAATGGCGCGAAGGATATACGATAAGCTGAATAAAAAATACTTCAATGATTAATATTGTGGTGCGGTGTGAGAAAGATTGATAAACCACACAAAGAAGAGAGGAAGTTCATGAGTCGGCGGTTATTAGTAACAGGGGGTGCGGGGTTTATTGGGGCAAATTTTGTGCATCACTGGTGTCAGGTTTATCCACATGACCGAGTGGTAGTGTTGGATGCTCTTACATACGCTGGAAATCGTTGTAATTTAGGGCTATTTGAAGGAAGAGAAAATTTTCGGTTTGTACAAGGGAATATTTGCGATCGCTCTGTTATAGAACAGTTATTAGCAACAGAAAATATTGATATCATCGCCCATTTTGCTGCTGAATCTCATGTTGATCGCTCAATTCTCAAACCAGCCGCTTTTGTGCAAACCAATGTGGTGGGAACTTTCACCCTCCTAGAAGCTTTTCGGCAACATTTACAGGCAAAATCAGACCCGTCTCATTATCGTTTCCTGCACGTTTCTACTGATGAAGTTTACGGTAGTCTGAACCCAGATGAGCCAGCTTTTTGTGAAACAACACCCTACGCTCCTAATAGTCCATATTCAGCCTCGAAAGCTGGCAGTGATCACTTAGTTCGTGCTTATTACCATACTTACAAACTCCCGACAATCATCACAAATTGCTCTAATAATTACGGGCCCTATCAATTTCCTGAAAAACTCATTCCATTAATGTGTATCAACACCTTAATGGGTAAGCCATTACCAATTTATGGTGATGGGAAAAATGTACGAGATTGGCTTTATGTAGGCGATCATTGTCATGCTTTAGATGTGGTGATTAATCAAGGTAAACCAGGGGAAACTTACAATATTGGTGGGAACAATGAGGTGGAAAATATCAATCTAGTAGAGATTTTGTGCCAGTTAATAGATGAATTAGCACCTGACTTACCAGTTTGTCCCTCAAAGCAGTTAGTTACTTTCGTCAAAGATAGACCAGGACATGACCGGAGATATGCAATTAATGCGAACAAAATAAAAAATCAACTTGGATGGACGCCTTCAGTCACAATTGCTGAGGGCTTACGTTTAACTGTTGAATGGTATCTCACTCATCGTGATTGGTGGGAAACTCTTTTGTCTGCGGAATACCAAGCTTTCTACCGCCAAAATTATCTTCAATCTGCAAATGATCGTTGACACTAAGTTTGGTTCTCGGATTATATCCCTCCTACAGTCTCGCTAGATAATGTCTATCCTTGAATAGTAAGGAAATTAGATCAGCGTAAATTGCAAGCAGGTGTCAGATGCTGCAAGCAGAGCAGATATTACAAGAGCGTTATCAAATCCAACGCCAACTCGGCAATAATGGAATTCGTCAAACTTGGCTAGCAACGGATTTACGAGCTTCCGATGCAGAGAATTCCTTAGTTGTGGTTAAACTTTTGGCTTTTGGCGGTACTGCTCGCCAAGCGTTAGATGCTCTCAAATCTGGTCTTGCTATCAAACCTGTCAAGAATCAGCTTTTACCATTAAAAGAAGTCACCAACAATTCTGGATGCGGAATCAATAATCACACTGAAGCTGTCCCAGAAGAAATTATGGGGTGGAATTGGGGAGCATTTCTATTACCTTGGTTATGGTTGTGGACTAATCAAGTATGGTTTGGGCTATTCTGTTTTGTACCCCAAATTGGCTGGGTAATGGCGATCGCTCTCGGTGCAAAGGGCAATGAATGGGCTTGGAAAAGTAGACAGTGGCGCAGTATTGAGCACTTCAAAGCCCATCAAAGGGGCTGGGCGATCGCCGGTGTCCTCATTGGAGCACCTATTAGTATTGCATTGTGGACTTGGGCGATCGCTTTGCTCAAATCTGCATTGTAAACAGAAGTAAGTCAGGAGTATTTTCAACTGGGAATTTGGTTTGGGGAAAAGGTTAGTGGGTTTGGGTTAAAGGTTTTTCTTTCCCCTTTTCCCTTAAACGACAAGTATTTCCCCCACTTCTCCACTTCCTGACTCCAGTTCTAACTACTCACTTGAGATTCAATTACACCCACAGGACAAGCAACGTTTGTACCACCCAAGCCACAATAACCATTGGGGTTTTTAGCTAGGTACTGTTGATGGTAAGATTCTGCGTAGTAGAATTCAGGTGCATCCAAGATTTCTGTGGTAATCTCGCCATAACCTGATTTGTAGAGAGCTTGCTGATAAGCTTCCCATGATGCTTTTGCTAGCTGCTTTTGACTTTCGGAATACACGTAAATTCCAGAACGGTACTGAGTGCCAGTGTCATTACCCTGACGCATTCCTTGGGTGGGGTTGTGGCTTTCCCAGAAGACTTTCAGTAGTTCGGCGTAACTAATTTCTTTAGGGTCAAACACAACTAACACCACTTCGTTGTGACCAGTTCGTCCGCTACACACTTCTTCATAGGTAGGGTTAGGCGTGAACCCAGCAGCATAACCTACTGCGGTGGCGTAAACTCCCTTAAGTTGCCAAAATTTACGTTCTGCACCCCAAAAACAGCCCAAACCAAATAACGCCTTTTCCAATCCATCGGGATAAGGTGGTTTTAGGGGATTCTTGTTGACATAGTGATGAGCGGGTATCTGTATAGACTGTGCCCTTCCTGGTAAAGCTTCTTCAGGAGTAGGCATAACCTGTTTTTTACCAAATCCAAATAGCACCATTGATTCTTACTCTGATATACATCTTTACCTTATTTAATATTGTAAAGATTTTAGCGATCGCTTGGGATTTTCTCGAAATCCTCAATAACGTAAGTAGAGCAACTAAATTGTTGATGCAGAATAGGAAACTTTTTTTGTACTTTCAGAGCAACTAGCTAACCTTGCGATCGCTTCGTATACAAAAGCTCTAGATTTCATAAATGCTAAAACTTTTCGGAGACTGACACAACACAGATATGTGCTATGGTAATCCGATTTGATTCGTGAACTGACTCGTAGAGACAGGGAATGGAGAATGGGGCATGGGGCATGGAGAAGAAGTAATAAAGAT
>NZ_JADEXR010000145.1 GCF_015206995.1 aff. Roholtiella sp. LEGE 12411
CTTCAAAAAATTTTAAAAGTCATTAACCTTTGTCAGACTTAGCTTGTAGCGCTATATTCTTGTTTGTTATTAGCTCTTTTTTCTCGTTTAAAATACTTTTTTTTCATAAGGGGATCGGTAGAACCATATTAAGTTTACCAGTCTAGGACACCACTTTAAATACTGGTTAGTTATTTTAGCCTCGATGCACTAGCCTTATTTGAAGTACAGATCGGTTACAAAAAAGACTTATCTTAGAATTAAAAATCAATGTTACTGGATGTTAATAACAGTACTTTTCAAATATTCTCTAAGATTTAGAACTTGGTATTATGATTCAAGCGGATGGCTAGTTCTGAGAACAAAGCTGCAAAGTGAAAACGGTTAGTTTGATCTCTGCGTAGTTCTTTGGCTTCTCGTTCCAATAAAACTAAGATTTGTTCGTATTTTTGTTGGCTCCCATCTTGTAAATTTTTAGATTGGTTGAGAATCTGCTCTCAAAGTTCTCGTTGGCTATTGGTAGTTTGTTCATTAAACTGGGCAACTTTTTTCTCTAAAGATGAGGTGATGTTTTTCTGTTCTTTTGCTAAAACTTTTCAAGCTAGATAAATTTGTACCTCAGATGATTAGAAAACGCTATATACCTTTTCTACCTAAAGCAGAAAACGAACTAACACATACAATGCTGAAGCCACAAGTTGCAGTACCATTACTGGAATGCCGTAGTGTAGAAAAGTTTTAAACGAGATACGGCGTCCGTGCTGCTCAGAAATTCCGGCGGCTACGATGTTAGATGATGCACCTACAAGTGTGCCATTACCTCCCAAAGTTGCACCAAACATCATTGCGTAAAACAGTGGTAACACTTCTGGGGGAAACTGTCCCTGAAAGTCTTGTGCTAGAACTTCTGGGGGCGCTAACCCGACGTTGACAATGTACTGTTTGAGTAAGGGCACCATCGCCACTACCAAAGGGATATTAGGAATCAAGCTAGATAATATCCCCACAACAAATAATAAAACCAGCGAACCCAATACAATATTTTTTCCTAAAATTACTGCTAATACTCTTGATAAACCGTTGATTATGCCAGTCTTTTCCAGTCCCCCAATTAGCACAAAGATACTCATGAAAAATATTAATGTACTCCAGTCTACATCCCGCAATATATTGTTAACTGAATCTATTTTGCTATGGTGAGATAATAGTAAAGCCAAAGCTGCTCCTAACAAAGCTACAGCAGCAGGTGAGATAGGAATTGGTAAAGATTCTCCTATGACGAAAAATACTAATACGAAAGCTACAATTACTGCTCCCACACTTAAAACTCGTGGGTGATTGATTTGTGGGTGTGGCAGATGTTCGAGATCATCTAGTTGTGTATTCCAAATTTTGCGGAATAAAAATGGCAGTGTTGCTATCACAACGACAACAGCAATTACTCCCCCTAAACTCAATTTAAATAAATAATCTGTAAAACTGATATTTACAGCATCGCCAACAATAAATGTCGCTGGATCTCCAACTAATGTCAGGAGTCCAGCACTGTTAGCAACAAATACCATTAAAATTAGTAAAGGTACGAAATTTATCCCAAGTTCCTGCGCCATCGGCGGAATTAAAGGTGCTAACAACATTACCGTTGTGGCATTTGGTAACACTGCACAAATTGGTGTAACCATGCCAACTATACCAAGTAATAGTCGCTTACCTTGGCCTTTAGCTAATAGCACTATTTGAGTGCCTAAATAATCGAATATCTTAGTAGGCTCAAATGCCCGTACCAATACCATAACTCCAAAAAATAAACCCAGTGTTCCATGACTGTTACCGATGTAACCGACAGCTTCTTGTAAAGTCATGACGTTGCTAAAAACTAGTAACAAAGCTCCCAATAAGGCAGCAATTGTGAGATGCACCCATTCCGTCATGACTAAGATAATTACGCCTAAAAATGTAATAACACTTAGGAACGCTTGCCAGTTTTCCATACCCTACCTTTTGAAGTCTAATTGGTTGTATCAGTAGCCAAATAAGCCACCTATTTATAGGTGACTTATTTAGGCTCATAATGAAATTAAAAATCACTTACTTTAATTAAGAACAGTGATTATTCATCAATACAACTGGGAATACCCAATACGGCGCAGGGGAAATTAGAACCTAATGCCTCGATAATGGAATGATTGATAGATTTACAACCCAAAAACAGTATATCGGCAGCTTCTAATTCAACAACTTTCTTAAGTTCTGTACCAATACAGCCAAACCGCAGATGAGATTTGAAAGAACCCTGCCATTCTTCAGCCAGACTTCGTGCTTGCCAGAGGATTCTGTCTGCTTGTTGGATGGGAGTTACGGCGGCTTGGAGTTTTGGTTGAGTTAATACGAGTGTGACAGACTTTGATACTTCGCTGATCGAACACTCTAATGGAGGTTGATTTATTGGAAGATTTAAGACACTTGAAGACTGACTGCTTTGATTATTTTCAACCACATAAACGGCTTGAACTGTGACTTGTGTGTTGGTAGCCAAACGCGTTTGGTGGGCAATCCAGAAGGCAATATCCAGAGCTGTATGACTGTTTGGGGAAGCGTCATAGGCGACGATTAAGTTAACAGATTCTACTTTTTGAACTTTTTGAGAAAAGGGTTTTTTTGGCTCTGATAATAATACCATTTGCTCAATTAAATCATCTCGACCGATGGCGCTTTGTAAACGCGCTAACATTGGCTTAATTTCCACCGCTTTTACTTCTCCTAATGAAACGAATTACAAACGAGAAGCAGGGCAACCAATTTTAGATTCTGTTCTTTATCATTAGTCCTTGGCTATTAAACAATGACTCATGACTAAAATCTGAAATTAGTCAAGGAAACCCCAATAACAACTGGTATTACAGCCAAGTTTTGGAGGTTCCTTCCATTGCCTACGGAGTTAGCTGACGGGCTAAGACTGGAAGGTGTCTCTCGTAAGATTAGCCCCAAACATTGGTTCCTCCGTTTCAAATCTAGCTTTCATAAATTTGAATTAGGCTACCCACTAAAAAATGATAATCTAACTGGTTAGTCTTGAGAAAAATATCGGTCAAGGAAATTTAGAGCATGGTTGCGGAGTTCAAAATACTCTTTTGAGTTTCGCATGGCGGCGCGATCGCGGGGATGCTCAAAAGGAACTTCTAATATCTATCCTATGGTAGCAGATGGGCCATTAGTCATCAATACGATGCGATCGGACATATAAATGGCTTCATCTACATCATGGGTAATCATCATCACTGCTTGGCGATAGTTTTCCCAGATATCTAATACTTGCCGTTGCAATTTACCACGAGTTAGTGCATCTAATGCTCCAAAAGGTTCATCCATCAACAACATTTTTGGGTTAATTGCCAAAGCTCTGGCAATACCTACCCGCTGTTTCATACCTCCAGAAAGTTCATCAGGATACTTATCAGCCGCCGCCGTTAAGTTTACCATTGTCAAGTGTTCATTTACAATGCTAATTTTTTCAGCCCGATTGGCATTTTTTAGCACTTCATCTACAGCTAACCGGATATTTTCTCGCACAGTTAACCAAGGTAGTAATGAATAGTTTTGAAACACCATCATTCTCTCAGCACCTGGTTTACGAATTTCTTGTCCATCTAACCGTACCGAGCCAGAAGTGGCTTTTTCTAAACCAGCAATAATCTTGAGTAGTGTTGACTTACCACAACCAGAGTGACCAATTACAGAAATAAATTCATCTTCACCAATTGTGAGATTTACACCATCCAAGACGACAAAATTATCTTTATCAGGTGTTGGATAAGACTTGACTAAATTTTCAACTTCTAAAAATCCACTACGGCGCATAACTGGGTTGTGAGTATTGATAGGTATTGAGGTGTATTCCATCATCAAATGCTCCGAAAATAATTGAGTCAATTAGTCAATATTAAAACTTGGAATTTAAGACATAAAGAAACGAGTAGGAGCATTAGCCCTAATTGCAAAACTATTGAGATAGCCCACAGGATCGCTGGGGTCAAAGCCTTTTTTGTCGATAAATACTTCTGGAGGTTCGACTTTGTAATCATCCTTGGGAGACTCAATGCCCATTTCCGATGCTATCTCCCGATATAAGTCTGTTCTCCAGCCTTGTGCAGTCTGACAAATTGAAAACAGCTAAGGCAATAGGTAGCCAAGCTAGGGGCGATACTGGTTTAAAAATCTGAATGATGGGATTGAACGCCAGCATTGCCGATCTTGACATGCCTATTAGAAACCCTAAAGGAATGGCTACTACTGCACCTAATAAAAAGCCCAATAATACTCGCCGCAAACTGGCGAGCAACAACCAGCCAATACCTAGGTTGCCCGGGCCTCTTTGGTAGAAGGGATTTAAAATGTAGTCTAAATTAGCGGCTAGCGCTTCTGGCGGAGTAGGCATCAATTCATGATTAGCAAGTGCAACTACCCACCACAGCAGGATGATTCCTATGAACCCTAATAAAGGGAGTAAAAAAACGTCCTTGGCGATCGCAGGTTTTACTTTTTTCCAAGCAGTTCGTCCAGCAACCGCAATGATTGCAGCTAGATTTAGTTGAAATATCATTTACAACCTCAACAGAGTTCAGCACGGGTACAAAAATCTGAGCAGTACCAGCCTTGGACACTGATAAGATCGGAATATTACAATAATTCCGTCTCTTCAGTCTCCTCTCAATGCCTACGAAGTTAGCTGACGGGCTAGGGCTGAGAGATGCCCCTCTTTCAAGAGTACTGAGTAACCGAACTTCTGAGCGCCGGACGTCAGCGCTCAGAGTTTTCGCTGAGTATGAGTGTTGAGTTACCTAATTATTTAACTCTTTTCTCTTTACTCTAAGCTTGTCACTCTCTACAAGATACGCCCCACAAGATGGTTCCTCCGCTCCAACGCTATGTATTTTAATGCGTTAGATTAGGCTGACTTACTCTAATGGATACTTCTTGCGTAATATAGCATCCTTGCTCAGTGAAAACATCTGTCTTATGATAAATGTTGTTTATTTAAATACCGAAGTCAAGCGGCTCTCCTTGCTTTTCGGTAATTAATAAAAATTATACTTTTGGTTGTCCTGTGAGTAAACTCCCTACACAACAAGCTAAATGACGCAGTTAAGTCAAGCATGAAGACTGTTACTAGCTTAACTATTCCTTGTATATCTAGATACGAGTTATACAAATAAATTCCAGATGTACGGTTAACCAATCTAGATAACATCGAAAATCAAAAATATATATCTCTTTTGGCAGGTGAACTATTTCACTAATTTTGGTAAAACGCTACCACAATCGCTAGACTAATTGAATATGGAAGTTGACTTATCTATCTCGTTGCTGAATTTAACATAATGGATTTTAGTCAAGTACTGGCTGAAAAAAAGGATACTATCCTAAAGATATGGATTGCAGCAGTTCGCAAAGATAGACGAATTGAAAGTGCTGATGACTTATCTTACACAGCGATAAAAGATCATATCCCTGATGTTTTACAAGCGATGGTGACAGTGCTGTCAAAATATCAGGAAAATGATATTGAGTCAATAGTTACTGCTAGTTTCCAGCATGGCGCTATTCGAGCCGAACAAGGCTTTGATCCTGTAGAAATTGCTAGGGAATACCATCTGCTGCGAACAGTAATATTTGACACTGTGCAACCAGATTTGTTGAGGGGAACACCAATAGAGATAATTCGTTCTATGCGTTTGATTGACGCGATCGTAGATGAAGCGATCGCCCGGTGTTTCAAGAGTTATGTTGAGGAGCGCTTGCGAGAATTACGGCAGTTGCATTCATCACTAACGCTGCATAATGAGGAACTAACTCGCTTAATTAACGCTAATCAAGAGTATCTTTCCCAACTAGCCCACGAATTGAAACATCCTCTGACTTCCATTATTGGTTACTCAGATCTGTTTTTACGTCAACAACGAAAAACTGATGTGAAAGATAACTATGCCAACCTAGAACATATTGAGCGCGTGCTACGCAATGGTAGACAATTACTCCACCTGATCAATGATGTACTAGAACTTTCTCGCTATGAAACAGGACAGATTAAACTTCAATTAGCACTCACCAATGTGCCTGAATTGATCAATAATGTGTGTGAAATATTAGCACCTTTAGCTATTGGTAAAAATTTACAAATTGTAGTGGATTGCGATAGTATTGCCAATGCAAAAGGCGATCGCGCTCCCAAAGAGATAACAACAGATACCTTGAAGCTACAACAGATTGTCACAAATCTTATTAGTAACGCGATTCGCTATACAGAGTCAGGAACTATTAACATAGTCTATCAAGTGTTAGACAATGATAAATGGGCAATGCCTACGGCAGGCTACACCAACGCTCCTATGTTACGTGATGTGCCTTTCAAAAATTCCTCTTTTGTTCCTAGGGCAACAGTTCCAGAAAAACTGTTAGATAATAGAGTATATTTTGCGATCGTAGTTTCTGATACTGGAATTGGCATTGCGCCAGAAAACCAAACCCAGATATTTGAACCCTACTTTCGTGTAAGTGCTGACAATAAATCTTATCTTCCCGATAGTACCGGGTTGGGACTAGCAATAGTCTCCCGATTGGTACAACTACTGCAAGGTCAAATTCACCTAGTTTCTCAGTTGGGAGTTGGTTCCATTTTCACTGTAATTTTACCCTTACAAATAGAAATATCAGAAAGTTGACACTACAACAATCCTTGTTTCTTCAATCTAGCTAGCGCATCTTCAGCCGCAGCCTTCTCAGCATCTTTTTTGTTGCGTCCCTTACCTTCCCCGTAATCTTTTCCATCCACAAGCACTTTGGCTAAGAACTCTGGCGCATGAGATAAACCGCCTATTTGGAATGTGACATATTTGGGAGGATTTGGGGTAACATTCCGTTGCACCCATTCCTGAAAGCGATTTTTTGAGTCTACATTGGAGCGAAATACAACAATCTGTTCAGGAACAGAATCAAACAGCGGTTCTATAACAGCGCGAACTGCTTCAATATCCGAATTATTATCGAGATAGTAAGCAGCAAGAACTGCTTCAAAGGTACTGCTAAGTAAATTGGGATTTTGGTAGCCTCCGTCTCGAATTGCGCCTTTTCCTAGACGCATCCTAAAGTCTAAACCTACCTCAATAGCGAACTTTGCTAATTGCTTTTCATCTACAAGTGCAGAACGCCGCCGCGTTAATTCATCTTCTCCTCTTTCTGGGTGATAACGATAAAGATACTCGCCGCTTAAGAAATTCAGTAAAGCATCACCGAGAAATTCTAGACGTTCGTTATGTTCGCCTTCTTCAGGGTTTTCATGAACATAAGAACGGTGTGTAAGCGCACGGCGCAGAAGTTTTTCATTATGAAATATCAGTATTTTTTGCATTCTTGTTTTATGTCTTGTTGCGGAAAAAGATTGTTGGGAAAGTGTACAAATATAATGCTATTCAAACACGAAAAAACCGCAAATAGCGGTGTTAGTAAAACCCAGTTTTTGTATTTAACTGGGTTTTTAAAAGCTATTTTAAGCAGCCACCCTGTCTAACTCGATTAAAAACAATTCCTGATTTTGCTTTCGGACTTTACCATCCTTTACAGCAGCATCAATAAACTGACTAAAACTCTTAAATTTCTTGCCATCAGGTCTTTGTATTGAAGAACTTCCTTGATAGTTCGGACAAATCTGAAGCATTAAATTATTAATGGAACTAAAATTTGTAGGCTTGTTTTGGCTGAACGCAGTTTTGATAGCTTCAGTTAGATATTCTATAGCTTCACTATAATTAATGTGATCAGCTACAAAAGTAGTTGGAACTTGAGTGATTTCCACAACTAACTTGGGTAAATCATCTACAAAATAAAATTCATCAGCAAGTTCCTTCAATTTATGTTTTACATTGCCTATTTGAGCAAACATAATATTTTTTTTGCCCAATTTTTGTAGATTACGAACTAATTTTATAAAGTCTCCATCTCCTGATATGAGAATAACTATGTCTGGAGACAGATTACTGTCAATTTCCTCCAAGCAATCAGCTATTAACTGATTGTCTGCACTGTCCTTGAGATTGCAGGGAACATTAACACAGTTAAAACCAAGACTGGCCATATCTTCCTTGACAGCAGCTTGATCTTTACATTGTGAATTATAGTAAACATTTTTGCCAGTTAAACGTCCTTGAGACTTTGCAAAAGTCAGTAGTAATTGGGCTTCGTGGAGGCTTAATCTAGTATTTTGGTAATCCCAAAAGATAAAAACTTTGAGTTGGTTATGATTATTTTTTATGTTTGAAGCTATAGAAATATCTCTCATTGTAGTATGTCCAGAGTTGATTTTGGTGAACTGGACAGTCTCAAAAAATCACACAACTTGAGTAGCATAACTTGATACAAGGGATTGATATTCAAAAATTACTTCCCCGTTATAAAGTTTTCTACCGTCGCTTCCGTTTGGTTCATGTTTCAGCCGTAGAATTCCTGGCTTACTGCCAAGTTTTGCATTATCCCTTCTTCTGAACATTGATCCAAACATCTCATCTTCCTGTTAAAAGTCTAGTCGATCAATTGACTTGACATTTAGCTGAATACTCAGCCGAAGGGATGACACGAAGCTTGGCAGGAAACTAGGAATTCTGCTGCTGAGACAACACCAAAAACTTGCGCTTTAGAGTGCGGTTATTTTGCTGTCTTAAATATACATTTGCATAGCTGATGCTGGATGTCAATAGAGTAATTTATGAAGATTCGGAAAAGCGATCGCCTGACATTCATCATCTCTAATGTTCTTTTATATCGATTACTTAAATAATATTTTAGCTAATAAAGAATTTACGGTTTATTCTGTGCGATCGCACTATACAAAATACCTAATATTTTCTTAATATCCTTAATATAATACTCACTCAAATCAATCGAAACTATATTGCCATCAAGCTTGAGAAACTGCCAGATAGTACCGATAGTCACAGCACCATATATAGATTTGATTTGATTTCCACTTCTCTCGTTAAAAAACTGGGCGGCTACCATTTCGGCAATACATTGTGCTAAGCCAGATCGCAAATTCTCGTTTTTACTTTCTACTAAGACAATTACCGGACTACGTACAAGTAATTGTTCAGAAGAAAGACTTAAAATAAAATCACAAAAACCATTTAATCCTCGTTGACTGTCAACAGTAAAGTCAACTCCCGAAAATAAACTTATTTCATAATTAAATTTACGCCTAATTTCTAATAAAATGGGGCTAATTATCATTTCACTCCGAGCTTTTTCTGAACTTATAGCCACGGCTAAATCAACATTTTCTTTAAGAATAGTAGATAACAAATCACTACATTCTTGTTCTTGCACGCTTGCAAATAGTCCAGATGACTCGTGGATAACTAAACCAAAAGAATCAATAATCTCCAGAAGCTTAAAATCACTATAAGCCATAAAAATATTTCCTAAATCTCATGACTATAGCAACTTAATAATTTAGTTTAGGCGGAAACACTCTACTTAAATCTAGAGATAAATCAGGGAAACCAGGTAAAATTATTACTTGATTAGGTAAGAAAATCCGTTTATTTAAATAACCATGCTTATCTTGATTATCCTGATATCTTTCACTGTAACATTCTAGATAATTATCAAATAAATTGAATATCCAATAATTGGAAATGCCAGCTTGAGCATAGAGGGGTATTTTCACATCTTGGTCATAATTCAAAGAAGAATCAGCAACTTCCATCACTAATAATACATCAGCAGGTTTAGGGTGAGCCGAAAGATAATCATCAAAACGATTTTGAACGATAGCAAAATCTGGTTCAGGTTCGCTATTAGGTGGCAAAGTAATCGGAGCTTGAGATTGCAGAGTTGCCCTACCTCCCAACAGTTTTGGGAGTTCTTTCCACAATTTTCGCAAACAAGTTTCGTGGGCTGTACCTTTCGATACCATTTCAATAATTTCCCCATTGATTAATTCAATATGGTCATCTTCATGAAAAAACCCCAATTCAGTAAGCTTGTGGTATTCATCCAGTGTGAAGCGTTTAGCCTGAGTAATACTCATAAATGTTCCTCCCAAAGGAAATACAATCGCCCTTGTATTCTAAATGTGCCAGAAATTGGTATGCTAAAAGCCTAGACTAACTATTATTCAAACCATGCCTGCGCCCACCATTAACCCTATTATCACGGCTTTTCCCCTGACAGCTGTAGTTGGTCAAGAAGCAATAAAATTAGCCTTGCTGTTAGCAGCCGTTGATCCTGGTTTGGGAGGAGTGGCGATCGCAGGTCGTCGCGGTACGGCAAAATCTGTAATGGCTCGTGCTATCCACGCCCTACTACCGCCAATTGAAGTTGTCAAAGGCTCTATCAGCAATTGCCACCCCAACCACCCAGAAGAATGGGATGACCAACTATTGGCAGAGTATGCAGATAAAGATATTGAAAATGTCCCCGTCGAAATCATCCCCGCGCCTTTTTTGCAAATTCCTTTGGGTGTGACAGAAGACAGGCTTTTGGGTTCTGTAGATGTGGAACAATCGGTAAAACAAGGTGATACCATTTTTCAGCCTGGGTTACTCGCCGCCGCTAATCGAGGTGTCCTGTATGTGGATGAAATTAATTTATTAGATGACCAAATATCAAATCAGCTTTTAACAGTATTATCTGAGGGACGCAACCAAATTGAGCGCGAAGGTATTAGTTTTCAGCATCCTTGCAAGTCGTTATTTATTACTACCTATAATCCAGAAGAGGGAGCATTACGGGAACATTTATTAGATAGAATTGCGATCGCTCTTTCAGCAGACGGTGTACTCGGCTTAGATCAAAGAGTAGCAGCAGTTGAGGTTGCGATCGCCTATTCCCAGTCTCCCCAAGAGTTTCTTCAGCAATACAGCGAAGACTTAGACGCTCTAAAAACTCAAATCATCTTGGCACGAGAATGGCTCAAAGATGTCTGCATTACTCATGAACAAATTGCTTACTTAGTAGATGAAGCAATTCGCGGCAAAGTCCAGGGCCATCGCGCCGAGCTATTTGCTACGCGAGTTGCCAAAGCGGCGGCGGCTTTAGAGGGGCGAACAACAGTCAATGCTGAAGATTTGCGTCGTGCTGTGGAATTAGTGATTGTCCCACGAGCAACAATTGTGCAGACACCGCCACCTGAACAACCACCGCCACCGCCTCCGCCCCCACCTCAAAATCAAGAAGAACCCCCAGACGAATCCGAAGAGGAAGAACAGGAAGAACAGGAAGAACAGGAAGAAAATCAAGAGCAAGAACCCCCCAGCATACCGGAAGAATTCATCTTTGATCCGGAAGGGGTAATCCTTGATGATAACGTCCTTTATTTTACGCAAATGGCGAAACGGCAGGGTAAATCTGGTAGTCGCAATGTCATCTTTTCCGAAGACCGGGGACGTTACATTAAGCCGATGTTGCCCAAAGGGAAAGTGCGACGGATTGCGGTAGATGCCACTCTTAGAGCCGCCGCTCCGTATCAAAAAGTACGAAAAAAGAGGCAGCCAGGCAGAAAAGTTATTGTCGAACAGGGTGACATTCGCTCAAAACGCTTGGTACGTAAAGCTGGGGCGTTGGTGGTATTTGTAGTAGATGCTTCTGGCTCAATGGCTCTCAACCGGATGCAGTCGGCTAAGGGTGCAGTCATGCAACTTTTGACAGAAGCTTATCAAAATCGTGATCAAGTAGCGTTGATTCCTTTTCGGGGAGAACAGGCGGAGGTATTATTGCCCCCGACACGTTCTATTGCCTTGGCACGAAACCGCTTGGAAAGGCTACCCTGTGGTGGAGGTTCGCCACTGGCACATGGTTTAACCCAAGCTGTGCGCGTCGGCTTAAATGCCCAAATGAGTGGAGATATTGGGCAAGTTGTGATTGTAGCGATAACCGATGGGCGGGGTAATATTCCCTTGGCGCGTTCTTTAGGTGAACAGCTAGAACCAGGAGAAAAACCTGATATCAAAGCGGAATTGATAGAAATTGCAGCCAGAATCCGTGCTTTGGGAATACAGTTGTTAGTAATTGATACAGAGAGTAAATTTGTTTCCACGGGCTTTGCCAAGGAATTAGCACAAACAGCAGGAGGTAAATATTATCATTTACCAAAAGCGACAGATCAAGCCATTGCTGCTATGACTAAAGGTGCGATCGCTGATTTAAAATCTCGGTAATTAGTCATTTGTTATTGATCATTTGTCATTTGTCAATAACTTAAGATCTATTGACCACTACTTGTGGCTGCAAGTAGCAAATTAAATCCTGAATTCCTTTTTGCAGATACCGCGTTACCGTCATCGGACTCGTGCCAATTTTCTTCGCAGCATCCTTACGAGAAAGTTCCTTTAGAAACACCATTTCAACTGCCATACGCGGCTTTTCTTCTAACATACCTATTGCCCCTTGGAGTTGCTGCCGCTCTTCATCTAGTTGCTGGAGAGCAGTAGAACGAGGGCAAGGAAGTGCTTCACCCAAGGTTATTTGGCAATCAACATAGTTAACAGCCGTCGCATCTAAACTTAAAGGCATACGGTTTTGAGCCGCTAATTTGGTTTCTTGCCATTCTTGCACAGATACCTGGAGCTCGTGAGCAATTTCAGCATCTTTGGGAGGACGACCTAAAGACAATGCCAATTCTCTACGAGCTTTTTGTCCCTCATTGTACAGTTCTTGCCAGCGACGAGGAATTTTTAATAGAGTACTGCGATCGCGCAAAAAATGCAGCATCTCGCCTCGAATGTATGGCACAGCAAAAGAACTAAAAGCATATCCTTGGCTGGGGTCGAAGCGCTCAATTGCCCTAATTAAACCAAAATATCCGATTTGTTCTAAATCTTCATAAGGTTCATTACATTGATGGCTAAATTTATGAGCCATCTTTCGCACTAAGCCAGTGTGCAACTGTACAAGTTGATTACGAAGTTTAATAGAGGGATTCTGATGGTAATAATGTAATAATTCTATACCTTCAGTTCGTAAAGATGACTCACTTGTTGCCATATAAATTCCTTTGGTGTAACTCCTTTTCTTCAGAAGTTGGAGTTGCGTATGTCTTCTTCAAAGCTGTCATTATTTTCCTTAGTCAAGCTTGAATAAGCCATCGTCGTTTCACTGAACTTGTGAGGGGTCACACTCCACAATTCAGTATTTGTACGCATGATTTCGTACCCTTATGTGTTGCTGGTTATTTTTGTTTTTCAAATAATAATTGAGCATTGCATAATCTTTTTTGTCGAGTTTATTCTTACTTTGCAAAACCCAACCCTGGTTTCTCGACCTAAATATTGGTAACAATGGGAATAAGCCAGATGTTTTTCTAAAAAACTAATTTTTCCCTATGAGCAATACCAGCAATTTTCGTCAAGCTATTCGTGAGGCTAAATCTCACGCACTCGTTGGCCCAAATGTAATTGCCAATGCCCTTCCCTACGTCGGTGGTGGTCTTGTGCTAACCGCATTGGGAACCTACGGCGGTCTGGGAGTTATCCGTACTAACCCTGGACTGTTCTTTCCCACCTTCATCGGTGCGGTGATTTTGGAGTTAATTTTGTTCTTTGTTGCCCAAAATGTTGCCCAAAAAGGTAACAAGGGTCTTGCACTACCCCTATTGGCAACCTACAGCCTCTTGTCTGGATATACTCTCAGTGGCTTGATATTTGTCGCTTTGAGATCCCAAGGTGTTGGTATTCAAGGCATTGGGTTGGCTGCTCTTGGTTGTGGTGTTACCTTTATTGCTGCTCGTCAAATTGGTTCAAATCTTTCTGAACAAGATGGGATGGCTTTGACGAAAACCATCAATCTCGGTGTCATTGCCTTGGTGGTTGTGTGTCTAGCCCAATTTGGGTTTGCCATGTTTGGTGTTTACACGCCAAATTGGTTAGAAATTGCCATCTCTGGTTTAGGGGTATTCCTGTTTGTTGGGGTTTCTGTTGTCGATTTCTACATCTTGCCCCGCACTTACAGCGATGACCAATATCTACCTGCTGCTTTGTCGATGTACTTAACTTACATCAACTTGTTTGTCTTTATCTTGCGGTTGCTAATTGCCATCAATGGCCGCGATTAATTGTCAGTAAGCAATAATACAAGTAAAGTTTTATAAAGTAAAAACCGTGGTTAAATTTTTAGCAACCACGGTTTTTTCATCGTTTTATTCCAATACAGTTCAGTTAAGGTCAGTAATTGACATTATTCTCAATATTTAAACCTAAGAATAAGTCTTTCAGCATTAGAAAAATTGGGATTTTTCGTTAACTGAACCGTATTGCGTTTTATTCTACTTTTAATTGTACTGGAGTTTAGACTAAACGCATGACAAAGTAACTCAGGATAAGTGAGTCACAAGCTTTACACTCCAAAATTGAAAATCGAAGAGTTAAGCAGATTGTGGCGTTGGTTTTGGGGATTTTGTAGTGC
>NZ_JADEXR010000146.1 GCF_015206995.1 aff. Roholtiella sp. LEGE 12411
GGCATGGGGCATGGGGCATGGGGCATTGCTTCTTCTCTCCGACTCTCCCATTCCTCCACTCCCCATTTCTAAGATTCTGGAACGATCGGAACACCATCCTTAAGATTGAGCAACCCCGAAATAATAATTTTCTCTTCTGGCTGTAAACCTTCGAGAACTTGGTAATTGTTACCTCTGATATCGCCTAGCTTCACCCGCTTTTGTCGAGCTACTTGTTGAGACACACCTTCGGGAGATTTTTCTGTTTGAGCTATATATGCAAAAGTTTCTCCGGCAACACGAGTTACTGCTGTAGTTGGGATTAAGACTCCGGGTCGCTGATTCCAAATCACTCTAGCTCTTACCAATTGATCGGCACGTAGCTGACCTTTAGAGTTGCTAAAAAGCGCTTTCATCTGTATTGATTGCGTGTTATCATTGACGTTGGGCGCAATGAAAAAGACTCGACTAGTACCCAAACTCTGACCTTGGGCGTTCATAATCTCTACTGGCATACCCTTACGTAATTGGGGCCCTCGTTCCAGTGGTACAGAAACTTGAACTTCTAAAGGTCGGTTTTGAGTGATGGTAACTAATTGTGTAGAAGTATTAACGAAATCGCCAACTTTCACTGGGATGTCGCCTACTGTACCTTCAAAGGGAGCAGTAATTTTGTAGTACTGAAGCTGGACTTGTTGTCCTCTAGTATTTGCATCAGCTTGCAGTAAGGCTTTTTCAGCCTGTGATATTGTAGCTCGTTGTGCTTGAATCCTGGAATCAATTGCACCGAGACTAGCCCTAGCAGTAGCGAGTCTGTTAGCATACTGCTCGCTAGTTTGTCGAGATACGGCTCCTTGGTCTGCTAAATCAGAATACCTTTTGTAGTCTTGCTGGTTCAATTGCACATCAGCAAGGTTGGATAGTCGCTCTGCTTCTAGGGATTTGAGAGTAGCGCGAGCATTCTCTAGCTGCGCCACAGATGCTTGACCAGCGGCATTGACCCCACTAAGTGCGGCTTGTTGCTCTCTAGGATCTACTTGGATAATTGCTGCTCCGGCTGTAACTGAATCTCCTGACCTGACAAATATCTGGGTGACTTGACCCTGAATTCTTGGTTGGAGGTTAACAGAGCGTCGGGATTCTAGGCTAGCAATAAAATCTGAACTTTCCTCAATTGTGCCAGTTTGTACTGTCGATAGCTTTACTCTTACCCCTGGAGGTTGAGCATTGGCATTTGCAGGTGCTGAATCTTTCAACGTGAGTAAACGCCATACTGCGGCTCCGCCCCCAAACACTAGTAGTACAGCTAACAATAACCAAAGCCACCGCCGTTTTCTAGGAGGTGGCTCAAATGAGGTTTGTGGAATATTTTCTCCAAAGTCAGTTTGAGGCTCAGGGGATGTCATGGCTTATGAGGAACCTAAAGAACAAATTAACTTGAACTGAATCAGGATTTTATCTGTCGATATTGAAATTACTGATTTAGCATGAGGTTCTGTAGCAAGTTATGTGTTAGATCACCCTAATATACTATTTTTATAATTTTGTCTAAATCTATCGAAAGGTGAATGATTAAATCAAATTTAAAAATGAGGTGATTCGGTTATGCAGCAGGGCATGGGGAATTGGGAAGAGCCTTGAAAGTCTTTTGTTATCAGGGTTTGATTGATCAGTTGATGTCCTAATATATGTGGCAAATGCCATAATTCTAGAAACAATGTCAATAGGTATCCAAAAATTGGCTTACAGTTATTGACTGCACTGCGGAAAGTCTGAGTGTCTGCATCTGTGCGATCGCAACGTGCAACGCAAAATTCTACTTTTCCTAATCGTGCCTTGAAGAGTCAGGCATAATTGTCTTTTGAAAATTTACGCCACTAAGGTGAGCTCCTCTAAGGTTAGCTCCTCTAAGATTTGCCCCTCTAAGATTCGCCCCTGTCAAGTTCGCTCCACTCAGATTAGTCCATGCCAAGTTAGCATCGGTCAAGTCAGCCTCACACAGATTAGCCCTAAACAGATATGCACCACCCAAGTGAGCCTTACTCAAATTAGCTTTGTACAGATCAGTTTTGTAAAGGTAAGCCCCCATTACTTCCGCTTCGTAAAGATTTGCCTCGCTCATGTTTGCTGCAATCAAGTTAGCTGCGATTAGATTTGCAAAACTGAGGTTAGTCCGGTGAAGCTTTGCTGCACCCAAATCGGCATCTTTTAAGTTAGCGCTTCTTAAGTCAGTCCCAATCAGGTTAGCATCAGTCATCACAGATCTCATAAGATTCGCCTCACTCAAGTCAGCTCCAATCAGATTGGCATGACTGAGATCTGCCTGTGTAAGTGTAGCGCCCCTCAAGTTAGCAATAGTAAAATTAGCCGCACTCAGGTTAGCTTCAATAAGGATTGCTTTGTAGAGGTTAGCACTACTGAGGTCAGCACCACTAAGATTTGCTCGCACTAGTAAAGCATTACCTAAATCTGCCCTGTTCAAGTTTGCCTCCTGAAGGTTAGCGCCTCTGAGGTTATCCCCTTGCAAGTTCGCAGCGCTGAGGTCTGGTTTCATCTGGGGATTTTTTTGTCTCCACTCAATCCATTTAACTGCACCTGCTTTTAGTAAAGCTAGATGCTCTCGATTTGCCATTTTCTATCCTTTATTCCTGACGCCTACTTTGAGTATTTGCTCGTCCAGCTACATTTTCAATCGCCGCTAATGCTCCCGCCGCACCTGCAAGAATATCCTGTTCTTGTCCACCTAAGTAAAGCCGTCCAAAGCTACCTACAGCTTGAACCTCAAGAATATTAATCGATGCTGCTTTTTCCGCTTCATTCGCAGCCAGTGCGGCGTAAGCAGCAGGTTCAACTTCTAATACATATAGCGTTTGCCCTGCTAATAATAGCTGTCCCCGTCGCGTGCGGTTAATGAGTTGTGTTTGATAAGCATCAATGTTCCGGATAATCTGGGTAGAAACGACACGCGGTTTTAGACACTCTTCTTTTTTAACTCCTAATGTCTCCAAAATCGCTTGACCAGCAGCTCGCGTTTCTCCTTGAGAGGCAGAATGAACTTCCAATAGACCATAGAGTCGTTCAACTACCTGTACTCCCGGACGAACAGAAGCAGACTTGAGCGCTACATCAGTAATTTTATTAATTTCAATGCCAGGGGAGATTTCAATCCACAATGACGTATCTCCTGGTAATGGTAAAAAACCTTGGGCTACTGTTCCTATATATGCTGCATGTTGAGGTTGCAGGCTGTCGAGAAATACGAAACTGCGTAGTTCTATTCCCAAGGTGTCGCTCTCCAGTTATGAGGGTATAAAGTTATCTATTGCAATATATGAGTGTAACGTTAAACTACCATCTGAATTTGTGGCCTGGCTCTTCAAGAAGAAGCACTGCGGGAGCTTTCTGGAGAAGTTTGTGCTGCTTATCCAAACTGGGGTGGTTTTGCCGACCGCGTAGGTAGAGAATTTAATATAGCTAGTGTAAAGCCTGAAATGATTTCTATATAATCATTTCAGGCTTTTTATTTGTAAAATCAAAAGCGTCAAGTAGAGAAAGGAAAAAACGATGAAAGAGCCTCAAGTGGCAATATCCATCCTAGATATAGACCATTTAGGAATAGTAGCAGGAATAATAGACGAGATGGAATTGGTAGAAGAAGTAAATAAAATAGTGGGAATAAAAACGAAGGAAACCCTAATACCAGGACAAGTAATGAAAGCAATGATCTTGAATGGATTAGGGTTTTTGAGCGCCCCATTATACCTATTTGAAGAATTTTTTGTAGGGAATCTTCAGACTCATCTTCAGTTACTATTTGCTGTAATTGATACCAAGTATAAGAGACTGATGGAGTTATGATACTGAAACTGCGATCCAAGTGTCTGATAGGCTAGTTATAATCTAAGCTATATGCTAATGAAGTCAGGCTTTCTATGACTGCACAAAAAGAAATTCGCACTAGAGCGATCGCTCTGCTGGAACAATTACCAGAAGAATCTTTAGTAAAGGCAGTGGAATTTTTAGAATCCCTTTCTCATGAGGCTTTACAGGTATTAGAAACGCCTAAGCCTGAAGCCAATGAAGTAGCTTTAATTCAAATTATTCAACGCCGTCTGTCTTCTGAAGAACAAGACAGATTGACTTATTTGCGTCAGCAAAACGAAGCTGAAGTGATTATACAGACAGAATATCAAGAACTACTAATGTATGTTGAGCGCGTCGAACAACAAGATGCTGAACGCGCAAAAGCATTAATTAAACTGGCTCAACGATGATTTTACAGAGGTGATTGGTAAAACAGCTTGTGGTCGAGCAACAGTTGAAGCTTTACGTTTGAATCGCTCTGGTGTTGTCAATCTACGTCGTTTGTTGAGGAGTGCAAATCTGCATCCACCAAAGAAGGTGGAAGATGATGAGTAGCATTCTTTGTTTATGTTTGCGCTTTTGGATTTCGGCGACTGGTAAAATAATTAATGCTTCAATTAATCAGGTAAATAGCTGAACATTGCCACAATCAGTGCATTTACGCGCCTGTAGCTTTTCACCTTCTCCCCACCCAGCCCCATCAGCACGGAAATATACCCACTGGCTTGCTGATTCTCCAACGGTACGACCCCAAACAAAGTTCTGTGAACCGCAGATAAGACATGGCGCTTCTTGTTGCGTGTAGCTTTTTTGATTTGGTTGGTTGTTCATGAGCTTTGCCCGATTAATAATTCTGAGTGCAATCTTCAACAGGCATTGCGCCAGAGTGCGATCGCTCCAAATTGATTTACCTGAACTGCATGGTAAAATTGAGGCTGTTTTACCATAGCAACAAAGTTTCCACAAAAAACCCCAACTTCATCAGGGCTAGGGCAGAAATTTTAATAAAGTTACACACAAATCATGCCACAACTCAATATTCGTTAGAGCGCTATCGCATTCCTCTTGTCTTTCCAATCGAGTGATGCCTATTATGTTCCCGGACGAGAGCGAATACGATCGGGTATGTGATGGCGATCGCCTAATATTTCTAACAAGGGGCCATTAACATCAAATTTAACCATACTTATCGACGCGACCAAAATATTCACCCGATAGCGATAGCGTCCTAAATCAATTCCCAGTAAACTGCAAAGCATAATCCGAATCGTGGCTTTATGGGAAACGACTAAAACATTACCTTGGGGATGTTTTTCTTGAATTTCAGCAATTACAGGCATAGAACGGTTAGCAATATCTACCGCAGTTTCTCCACCTAGTGGTGCATTCCAAGCGGGTTCTGTCAACCATTTTACATAGTTTTCTACGTAATTCTCTTGGGCAAAGGATTTACTCTTCCTTTCCCATTCGCCGTAACTACCTTCTCTCAATCCGTCACGCAACTGCATATCCATACCGATAGCATCACAAAATGGCTTGGCAGTTGCAATTGTGCGCTTCATCGGACTAACATAAACCGCCTCCCACTTCAATTTCTGATAAACATCGGCAAAACCGGATGCCATCTGCATCCCTTCTGTTGTCAACTGGGCATCAGTTTCACCGCAGAAATTACCACTTTGACTAAAAGTAGTTTCTCCATGTCGCAGTAAATATAAATTGAGTGTCATAGCTTGTATCGCAATTGGGATCAAGGAGTTTGTGCAAAAATAAACTACCATCAATCTCGCAATCGAGTCTGTGACACCAGGACAAAGTAATCAGCCAAAAAAGTCAGTTCCCTTACAAACTTTTGTCAACGAGATCAAAAGTAGAGGTAAGAGCTAGTACTCTCGTTTGAGCCGGGATACGGATACCGTTGGCGAATTCCCCAAACAGCTAAACTGAACTGCTCCTTGAGCTTTCTGAGCAATTTTATACCCAGATGCAATCTTCCCCAAATAAGCAACCAACTATTCTGCTGTTGAAGAAGATAGATAGGTTTTAGAAAAAGTCAGGACTTACGCAAGTGTCATATTTTTAACGCCAGGGGTTGTCCAGAGTCAAAGGTCAAAAGTCCAAAAAACCTTGATTTTTGAACGCCGCTTGCTTCAAGTCGGCAGAGCCGCAAGGGCGCAGTGGCTCCCCTTGACCCTTGACCCTTGACTCTTATACCAGAAGCCTTGTGTACCAGTTGCGTAAGTCCTAAAAGTAAACGATTAAAAAAGGACGCTTTCCATGAATCAAGTTCGACCCCGCGAAGTTCGCATTGCCCTGATTGGTTTGGTATTAGCAAGCGTATTCCATGCTACTCCCGTGCTGGGAGCTATTCTAACTAAACAAGAATTTTTGGGTGATTTTACCTTAGTCGATGCTACTACCCCTCTACTGAAAAACTTTTTGCCAGACAAGAGCGAATATTCAGGATTCGTAGTTTACTCAGAGGACGGGACTTTGAGTGATTGGGAGGTGAACGTCAACAAGCTAAACCTGAATTTAAAACTAGACTCTACTCTGAATGTTAACTCAACCCCAGATGTCGATTTTGAGCTTGATTCTGGGTCGAATTGGAATTTAGTGGTTGATTTTGGCATTGCTTTTGATGCTCCTAAATATACCTTAGAAAGAACTTCAAGCTCTGAAATTACCTTGACGGGTGAAGTGGGACGGGCAGGAACATACATCTATCAAGATTCTGCTGCCAATATTACCCTGAGTTCTTCATCTACATCAGTACCCGAACCCAATTCCCTACTAGGTCTATTGTTTGGAGTTGGTGCAATTGCCGTCTCTAGAAAAGCTGGTAAGACTAAAGCTTAAATTTAGCCGAAGAAACACAAACCTTATCTGACGCGATCGCTGCGTGAAGGGCGTAATCCCAAAACCAATGAGCCAATGACGATTTAAAGATTTAGCTAACTGTGAATGCACAATTTGTAGTTATGACACAATAATTTAAATTGTTAAGCCAATGCCACCTTTAGCAAATTCTTCAACAGTTTTCTGTGAGAGTTCGTGAGTTGCGATCGCCTGTAACATTGCTAAGGGTAAAGTTAGATGATGCGCTCCAGCTTGTAGTGATTCTGCTGCTTCTTGGGGAGATTTGATACTAGCTGCCAAAATTTCTGTATCACTGCCTTTGAGTACACTAGCCATATCGCGTACTAAAGCAATCCCGTCACCTAACAGCCGGGTAGCACGATTTACATAAGCTATGGCAATTTTAGCTCCCGCTTCCCGTGCTACCGCCGCCTGTGCTGCACTGTATATTGCTGTCACCGAACAAGTAATTTCTGACGATAAACTCGCCACTACCTCAAACCCTATAGGTGTTGCGGGAATCTTTAATATTGTTTGCGAACCAATAAGCTCAAAAGCTTTCTTACCTTCAGCTAGCATCCCATCTTTATCAGATGCCATAAGTTGATAGTATAACGGGCCATTCGTCAAGGTAACTAATTTTTTGAGTGTAGTTTCTGGTGGGGTATCGCTTTGAGCCAAAAGTGTTGGATTGGTTGTAATGCCCTTTACCCAACCCCAAAGTTGAACAGCTTCAGCATCAGATGCGATCGCTGAGTCTAGATATAATGCCATAATTTTCCCTCCAGTAAATTCCCTGACATTAATAATGTAGAATAGCCGAACCCAGATCTTTTGACGCAGCTTTCAAGGATAATTCATTTTATACAGCAGCCTGCACGGAGAACCCAAGATGACATCTCCAGAAACGGTTATATGGCTACAAGAACGCTCGACTTTAGGAATTCTCTCATCTGCGGTGTTGAATGCGATCGCCGAAGTCATTGAAGAACAAGTTGTACCAGCCCAAACTAACTTAGTTAACGAAGGCAATTTCCCAGAAGCGCTTTACATTCTCATCCAAGGTCAACTTGAAAGCAGTAGCACTAATCAAACCAACTCAGCTTTAGCTTGTGGATTCCTCCCCGGAGCGGTGATTAACCTCAAAGAATTGGTGTTGGATGAAGTAACTCCATTCACAATTACCGCCGTAACAGAGTGTCACCTGTGGATTGTGCCTAGCACTAAATTTCGCGCTTTAGTCACCCAATACCCGGAAATTAATCAGGCTTTTTCCCGCCAATTGGCTCAAGAATTGGCTCAAGTCACATCTGCTCTTGGCTATGAACAAGAACGTTCCATCGCCTTGCGACCATATTTAGTCACCAAAGCACAACGGGGAATTGTGGGTACAAGTCGTTATGCTGTGCGTCTACGAGAGCAAATTAGAGAAGCCGCTGCTAACCGGAAATCAGTGGATATTTTCGGGGAACCAGGATTAGAAAAAGACAATATAGCTGCCCTAATCCATTTTGGTTCTCCAAAACGGCGAGAACCAATTATTAAAGTTAATTGCGGTATTCTCCAAACTAGTGGCTCAGATTTATTTGGTCGCGTTGGGGGTAAACCAGGATTGTTGGAATGGCTGGGAGAAGGTACTTTAATTTTCAACAACATCCAAGAACTACCAAGCGAGTTATTACCTGCAGTGACGCAGTTGCTACAAACGGGTACATACACTCCAGTTAGTCGTCCCGGTGAGCCGGCTGCTCAACCTCGCCCCAGCAGAGCACGTATTCTGATTGTTTCAGAAAAAAGTCAATCAAGAATTGGACGCTGTGTCGGTCATATTATTAAAGTACCGCCCCTACGGGTACGCAAAGCTGATATTAAAATCCAGGTGGAATATTATATTAGTCTCTACACACGGGCTAGAGGCATTCCTAAACCACACATTACCCCAGAAGCTTTACGCCGCTTACAGTCTTATGATTTTCCTGGCAATCTCAAGGAATTAAAAAATCTGGTAGAACGGGCAATAGTCCAAGCAGGAGAAGCAAGTGAATTAACAGAAGAAATCTTCTGGCCAGCCGAAGTTAAGAAAAAACGGTTTCGGGTAAATCTTTTAAATGCCTATCCTGGTTTACGGAAGTTTTTACGTAGTCCGTGGTGGCCCGATCGCATTAATTATGGTTTTACCGCAGCTGCTTTTGCCATGATTATTGTAGTGTTATTTGTCGGCCCTCAAACACGCGATCGCAATTTTGTTTTAAATCTATTTTGGGCTTGGTGGTGGCCTTTCTTCCTGTTTCTCTTTCCCTTTTTGGGTCGTGTTTGGTGCTCTGTTTGTCCCTTCATGATTTACGGGGAAATTACCCAAAAGCTATCTCTATGGTTCTTTCCTAGACAACTCAAGCGCTGGCCGAGACAACAAGCTGAAAAATGGGGCGGATGGTTTATGTTTGGGCTGTTTAGCTTAATTTTCTTATGGGAAGAACTGTGGGAATTAGAAAATACTGCCTACCTTTCCGCTTGTTTGCTGTTATTAATTACTGCTGGGGCAATGATTTTCTCCGCTATTTTTGAGCGGCGGTTTTGGTGTCGCTATCTGTGTCCCATTGGCGGGATGAATGGTTTATTTGCCAAAGTCTCAATGACTGAACTTCGAGCGCAGCAAGGCATCTGTTCTGCCACTTGCACTACTTATCAGTGTTATAAAGGCGGGCCGCAAAAGGGTGAAGGAATGGAAACTAATGGATGTCCCTTGTATTCTCATCCAGCGCAGTTAGAAGATAACAGAGATTGCGTGCTATGTATGACTTGTTTAAAAGCTTGTCCCCATCGTTCCGTCGAATTTAATTTGCGTCCCCCTGGTATTGAACTGTGGACAACGCATATACCCCGCACTTATGAAGTAGCATTATTATTTTTACTTTTGGGTGGTATATATCTGCATCGTTTACCAGAGTTGCAATCTTGGTTAGGATTACAAGTGGATTTAACTCAGTTTTGGCAGCACTTGGGATTGTCATTACTAGTGTTAATGATCCCAGCAGTAGCTACTTTTGCAGCTTATGGCTTGATCAAACTGTTCAATTTTCAACGTAAGCCTCGACCATTTGTAGAGCTTGCTTATGGCTATTTGCCATTAGTTTTAGGGGGAAACTTGGCTCACTATCTGCGTTTGGGCTTAGGTGAAGGCGGGCGGATTTTACCCGTAACTTTTGCGACTTTTGGTCTACATGGTGAGCAATTGCCAATATTAGTAGCACACCCGGCTGTGATTGACTTTTTGCAAGGTGCAACCCTGATTTTCTCCGTGTTATTAACGATATTATTAACGCAAAAAATAGCACGTCAACCGCTGCGATCGCTCCTCTGGCAACATTTAGCAGCCATTGGACTAGGAGCTAGTATGTGGGCAATTATTGTGTTATAGTCTTAGATTTTTTAACAGATTTGCTAGTTATTTACCTTGCAGCTATCATCAACACAGTATGCTGATTGATAGGTACTAGGACGCTTGCCAAAGAGGGTGTAGCGATGATCGCGGATTTGTTCGTAAAAGCGATCGCCTACCCACTTGACCCCAGGTAAAGCTCTATAAGCATCTACAAATACCCTTCCTAGGGGCAATAACCGCCCAATTTCCTCTGCTGCGTCACTACCTTGCCAACGTCTTTGAGGCGCATTGGCATCAATCAAAATCATGCCCTGTTCACAATCTTGGGCTGTGATTCCCCACCCAGAAAGTGTCTCTTGCTCTTGCATTGAAGCGTAGCGAAACAGCTTTCCTTGGTCTAAGGTTTCTAATAATTGCACTAAGGTAACGCACAGATGACAATTCCCGTCGTAAATCACGTAGTAATTCATGGAAATAGAAACTCTTTGAGTTTCTTGACTACAAATTATTGGCTTTAGCTCGACTTTATCCAAAATTAAGAACTCGGCTTTCATTATCTGACAAAAATCCTGGTTTTTTGGCAAATACTTTTTCCATGTCACTGATTTACGCTCAAGTCCAAAAACTAAAACTAGCGTCTCGCAATGGTTCCAGCGTCGGGTTTTGAGTTGCGTAAAAATGGATAAAGTCGAGTTTAGAGGATGTTTGAAAAGTATTAGGCGAATAGAATTCGCTACTACACAAACCAAGTCCACCTCTGTGGACTAACACCAAATCAAGGGTTTGTTAACCTGCAAAGGCAGGTTTGGTCTCGTGTAGCCAAGCCACTGCCTTGAGCGGGTTCCCCTGTAGCAAGTGGCGCGCGATTTCTAACCACCAGGATACATGAAAACGGACTTTTAAAACATCCTCTAATTCACATTAGGCGTCACTCTTCAATTTACACCGAACATTCGTCACTCCAAGTGCTGCAAAGAAGGGATTATGCCCGAACGCAGCGATAATTAAACTAGGAAGTAATTTCAGTATTATTTATGGAGAGCTACTAGCATGGTCAACAATAACAATCAAATACTACCATTACCAACAGAGGCTGACAGAGAAGAGTTAGAAGGTGTTGTGCAGGTGTTAGCAAATGTAACTAAGCTCCCTGTTGAAGTGGTTAAGCCACATTTGGATGCATTGCTTGAGCAGTTGATGAAATCAAAACAGGAGCAACCATTTTACAAAACTGCAACGGCTCTTGAGTGGATAACAGCTTTTCGAGAATGGGCAGAGAGCCATAGGCGAGATACGCCCTTACTATCAGAGTATGCTTTAAGTCGGGCAGGAATATACGATGATGAGGAGTCCGAAGATATTTAAGTGACTTATCTTGTCGATACCAACTTATTACTACTAAGCGTACAACCACACCACCCAATGTATGCAGATACACTGAACGCAATTTCAACTTTACGAGGAGCAGAGTCAGAGCTTTTTATTACCTCGCAAAACCTCATAGAGTTTTGGCGAAGTGCAACACGATCTGTCCAAAGGAACGGCTTAGGCTTAACCATGGCTGAAGCTAGGACGGAACTGGAGCGTTTAGAAGGTTTGTTCTTGGTACTTGAAGATGTACCTGAGATTTATCCAGAGTGGAAGCGATTAATTTTACAGTATGGGGTAGTAGGGGTAAATGTCCACGATGCTAGGCTTGTAGCCTCAATGTTAGTCAACAGGTTAACCCATATCTTAACTTTCAACCTTAGGGACTTTAACCGCTACGCTTCTGAAGTCACCCCTGTGAACCCAACTAGCTTTACACCACCCTATTCGTGAGAGCTATCAGGTTGTCATCTTGCACTCTTTCTTTTATATTAATTTGGCTCAGGGAAGACGTATACGCTGTGAACAGATAACAGATAGTAGACAGCATTGAGAGAGCAACATGAGTAAAGCATATCCCAGCCAAAATTGCATCTCACACACTACGTTTATTGCTCCGTCGCCGTTTTGGTATTGATGTTCTCACTTTCCAGTCCCAACCTATTTAATTCACATTAGGCGTGAGTCTAGTATCCAAGCCATTTTAAAAATTCAGTATGCTGATATTGCGATTATTCCGGCAAACACGTATTATGTATCACGCTGGGAGTTACATGCAAAATTCGTAGCCCTCAGTATTGATGGGTACAATGCCCAAAGCCTACAGAAAGCAAGTGAAAATCTAGTGAGAACATATTCATGAGATATAAACTGTTGGGCAAAAGCGGGTTAAGAGTCTCAGAACTTAGCTTGGGAACCATGACCTTTGGAGAAGACTGGGGTTGGGGTGCATCCAAAGACGAAAGTCAAAAAATATTTGATACTTATGTGGAAGCTGGAGGCAATTTTCTTGACACCGCCAACGGTTACACCGATGGTAGCAGTGAAAAAATTGTTGGTGAGTTGATTGCTAAAGACCGAGAACGCTTTGTAGTTGCGACTAAATATTCCTTTCCCTTGCAGATGAACGACAAGCAAGGCAACCCTAATGGTAGTGGTAATCATCGCAAGAATTTGATCCAATCTTTAGAGGGTAGTCTAAAACGGCTGAACACTGACTACATTGATTTATTCTGGTTGCACGCCTGGGACTTTACAACGCCTATTGAGGAAGTGTTGCGATCGCTTGATGATCTGGTACGTCAAGGCAAGATACTATACATCGGCATTTCGGATACCCCTGCTTGGATCATTGCCCAAGCAAACACCATCGCCCATTATCAAGGATGGACACAATTTATTGCTCTACAAATTGAGTATAGTTTGCTTCAGCGGACACCAGAACGAGACTTGATCCCAATGGCTAAAGCTTTCGACTTGGCAATAACACCGTGGTCGCCTTTGGGTGGTGGTGTGTTAACAGGCAAGTACAATAAACCTAGTCAAGAAGGCGGCGAACAAGGACGATTAGCCAATTTTGGGGTAACTATTTCTGAAAATAATTTAGCAATTGTCGATGCTGTCAGCCAAGTCGCCGCAGAAATCGGTCATACAGCCTCACAGGTAGCACTAGCTTGGTTACGCGCTCAAAGCGGCGTGATTATACCCATCATTGGCGCACGCAAACTAACTCAATTTCAAGATAATTTAGCTTGCCTTGATGTCACTCTATCGCCAGAACATCTGCAACGCTTGAATGAAGTCAGTCAAATTGAACTGGGTTTTCCCCATGACTTTTTAAACAATGACACGATTCGCGATCGCCTTTTCGGTGGCACATTTAGCACCATAGACAACCATCGTAGTTAGTCTAATAGTCTTTAAAAGTAACACATTCAGGCGTTAATTCAATCTGTCGCCAGAGAGTTTCCCAGAGCCGACAACTATCTGTAGAGTTAGTTATAGAAGGCATTAACGTAGAACCATGAGCGACAACACCCTTGCATCACGATTGTATCCCACCCGCATTGACCTTCCCGCCGCAGCGAGAGTGCAAATCGTGGTAATTCTCAACCAAACCTTGGCAGCCACTCTAGATTTGAAAACCCAGGCTAAGCAAGCGCACTGGAACGTTAAAGGCACCGACTTCTACCAGCTGCACGAACTATTTGATGAACTGGCTGGTGAATTGGAAGAGTATGTTGATATGGTTGCTGAACGTGTCACCGCTTTAGGCGGATACGCTTTAGGAACAGCCCGCGCCGCAGCTAGTAACTCAATTCTGCCAGAATATCCCTTTGATATTTTGGATGGTAAAGAGCACGTGACAGCTTTAGCAGATCGTTTTGCTCCCTTTGCTAAGCATATTCGAGAAGCGATCGACAAAACCAATGAATTAGGCGACGCTGATACTGCTGATCTTTACACTGAAATTTCTCGCACCATTGACAAACGACTCTGGTTCTTGGAAGCTCATCTGCAAGTATCAGAAATCAAGGGAGATAATGGCGCAGCAGGCGCTACTACAAAAACTCCCCAGAAAGCTGGTGTAAGATAAGCACTTTCTCAAACCTAGTAGTATCTTTCTGGTAAGTACGTTACTTTTTAGTGCGTACTTTTCTTTTTGTATGTATATACTTTACCAAAAACATGGGTTTAAAGCCTCGCCCTTGAAGGGCGACTTTGCTTAATTTAAAAAAAATGAGTTTTTAGCTTCATATTTTTGGTAAAATACTAATATGAAAACACTGAAGTTGAAGCTATATCAACACAAAAGAAATAGATACCTCAAGCACATAATAAATGCTGCCGGGGTAATTTATAA
>NZ_JADEXR010000020.1 GCF_015206995.1 aff. Roholtiella sp. LEGE 12411
CAGTAGCACGACCACCTAAAGAACCATCTGTTGCTGTTTAATACCCAAGATTCTTCATACTTTTGCTAAGTCTCTGATTAACTCAGCCCTGCTGGGTCATTTTCCATTGCTTAGTCTAAACTCCAGTGAAATAGCCTGATGAACTAAACTATCGGTATCAAATTATGGTCTTTGAGATAGCTGCAAGCCTTGCAATGATTCCCATTAAAAAACATCGATTTCTCGGTGTACTCTGTCTTGAAAAGTTTGTTACGGAGGGAAACCCTCCTGACAACTTTTCGCTGCGCCTCTGCGGTTTGTTATTTCCTAATTCGTGCGTATAAAAGGGAAACTTGGCTAGTAGCTTCAGCAGAGCTTACCATAAGTGATCCCTACTTCCTTCAAGTTCTCTGGGATGTTTTCCAGGCTACTGTCAGCGAAATGCTTGTCCATAAGAGCAGATATGTGTGTAGCCTGAATTCGGCTATGTCGGCTTTTGTCTGGCATAACTAGATTAGGACCAGCTTTACAGTTTTTCATGCAGCCAGTGCCTTTGATAGTTACTTGGTCTTCTAAACCGCGATCGCTCAAAGCTGCCTCTAACGCCTGACAAACTGCTTTGCCACCACGTTTTATACAATCAGACTTTTGACACACCAAAATTGTAGTCTTAGTGTTAGCCGATTTTGCTTTGGCGTTATTGATTGGTGGTAGTTCCTGCGGCTGGTAACTGGCGGGGTTTGTGTAATGAGGCGAAATTCTCTCACTTTCCCACTCTTTACGCGCTGCCATCACACGCTCAGCTTTTAGTGTAACCTTGTCATTTTTTAAATCATGCTTTTTTGTACCTCTAACTTGTAACCAAGTCCCTGGTGGCAACCGCAAGTCAAAAGCAGCCCGTAAATGTTTAGCTAGCTTAACATAACATTCACCTTCAGCAGTTCCCAGTAGCAAACCTTTCAGCTTATAACCATCCTTAATATGAAAGTCGAGAAACCTTCCTTCAAAGCAAAATTCTGATACTTCGGTTGTGTAGGATTCACTCATGTTCTTGACCTATTTTTAACTAAAACAAGTTATCTAGCCAGACAGTCTCAGCAGCGGTAGCTGCGAATTAAAACTGTTAGTAGCGATGCCAGCTGTTTTCAAGAGTCCAAATCATGTCTTGGCGGGAAGCTGTGAATCGCTGCATCACACTCCAAAGTTGAATAGCTGCCACAGGACTACTAATTTCAACTCTTAATGGTTGGTTAGTCTCACACCAACAGGGAATATTTAGCTCCTGTAAGCGTTGATAGACTTGCCAGCGGTCTGCCCAATGCACCTCTACGATGTGCTTTCTTTCTTTTTCTGAACTAAACGATTTCAAGAGAATTGCCCTCAAAGTGCAACAAACTTGCAGTAACTACCGCGCCTCAACTCCTGATATCTAAAAATTTTAGGAGTATAGCCTCTTAAATAAGGATACCTTAAGTGCAAACAATTCTCAGTAGTTTTAAAAAATCTGATTTTTGTAGGCTGTGTGCTAAACCACATCAATAATCCCAAACCAGAGGGACACATAGTCTTTTATTTCCCACTCAAGATGTATGCATATCACAGCATCTATGTCAAGGATAATGGTAGTTACACACCTATTGATGAGTGTGCCATCATACGCCGAATGAGTAATTTTAAGAGTTATAGCAGCCTAAGATTCAAAAGGCCATCATATTTATTGGGCTTGCTTTCCTTTTTAAAATGTTAAGATGTAGAGACTAAGCAGTTAAAAATCATAACTGTTAAAAAGCGAGGAGAACAATGTCTGAAACGCAAACTGTATTACGGAACTTTGGTCATGTTTATGACAATCCTGTCTTATTAGATCATAGTGTAACTGCTCCAGTTACTGAAGGATTTAATGTTGTATTAGCTAGTTTCCAGGCACTGTACTTGCAGTACCAAAAACATCATTTTGTTGTTGAAGGCTCAGAATTTTATCAGTTGCATCAATTTTTTAACGAGAGCTACGAAGAAGTGCAGGGACACACCCATGAAATTGGGGAGCGATTAGATGGACTGGGCGGTGTGCCAGTAGCTACTTTCAGTAAACTAGCAGAACTAACCTGTTTTGAGCAAGAAGCCGATGGCGTATATTCTTGCCGTCAGATGGTAGAAAATGACCTAGCCGCAGAACAAGCCATTCTTGGTGTGATTCGCCGCCAAGCTGCTCAAGCAGAGAGTTTAGGTGACAGAGCTACACGCTATTTGTACGAAAAAATTCTGTTAAAGACTGAGGAACGAGCTTTCCATTTAGCTCACTTCCTCGCTAAAGATAGCTTAACCTTGGCGTTTGTACAACCAGCCTAAAACTAAAAGTCTCAAATCTAGATTGATCTACCCTAGACTGAAAGAAAAGTCAGAAAAACTAAGCTCTTAAAAAAATCGAAACAATGGCAGAGAGTAGCATCCGTACTTCTCTGCCATTTTTCATTTAATGAAATATAACGACATACATAGTTAATATTTAATATTGCAAATATTTAGCAATTAGCTAGTTAATAAATATTTTCATCTTGATTAATTTACTTGTCATTAACAGCCAGACTTATGTGTGATTGAAAAATAATTGCTTGTTGCAAAGGATGATCAATACAAATGGTAAATGTTAGCAACAGATTGAAAGCCTTTTAGCTCACAATTAAATAAAAATAGATATCCAAAACGCACAGAAACAGAGAAATTTATTCTTACTTTCCCATCTTGGTCAATTTCCCACAGCGATCGCCTGGTCGGTAAAACATACATAACCCCGCTCTTGTGTTGTGGTTGATGTTAGGCGAACGGCAAGCCGACCTTTTGGGGTCTACAAGGCGGATAACTCGAGTTTCCCATTTTTTACTCCTGTTTTTCTCTGTTGATGTCAAACCTGTAAAACTTAATAATAAACAGCATCATTAGGGGTAAACACCCTTAAAATAATCAGGATTTCTATTCTCGTACTCTAAGGCAACGACTATGCCCCGCCGTGACGACCTCCGGAAGATTCTGCTATTAGGCTCTGGTCCAATTGTGATTGGACAAGCCTGTGAGTTTGACTACTCTGGCACCCAAGCCTGTAAAGCGCTGCGAGAAGAAGGCTATGAAGTTGTGCTGGTTAACTCTAACCCTGCGACGATTATGACCGACCCAGAAACGGCCGATCGCACCTACATTGAGCCGTTGACACCGGAATTGGTCGAAAAAGTCATCGCCAAAGAACGCCCCGACGCCTTACTACCGACGATGGGGGGACAAACAGCTCTCAACCTTGCCGTTACCTTAGCCAAAAACGGGGTGTTAGAAAAGTACGGCGTTGAGTTAATCGGCGCTAAGTTACCAGCTATTGAGAAAGCCGAAGATAGGAAGCTATTTAACGAGGCAATGGCAAAGATTGGGGTGGCTGTGTGTCCCAGCGGCACAGCTTCCAATTTAGAAGAATCAAAGGCGATCGCTCGCCAAATTGGCACCTATCCCTTGATTATTCGGCCTGCCTTCACAATGGGTGGTACTGGTGGCGGTATTGCCTATAACCAAGAAGAATTTGAAGAAATGGCACAGGTAGGTATAGATGCTAGTCCTGTTTCGCAAATTCTTATTGACCAATCTCTACTCGGCTGGAAAGAATACGAACTTGAAGTGATGCGTGACCTTGCAGATAACGTTGTGATTATCTGCTCCATCGAAAACCTTGACCCTATGGGCATTCACACTGGGGACTCAATTACCGTCGCTCCCGCACAAACCCTCACTGATAAAGAATATCAAAGGCTGCGGGATATGGCAATTAAGATCATCCGTGAAATTGGGGTAGAAACTGGCGGTTCCAATATTCAGTTCGCTGTCAATCCCATTACAGGAGATGTAGTAGTGATTGAGATGAACCCCCGTGTGTCCCGCAGTTCCGCTTTGTCTTCCAAAGCCACAGGTTTTCCCATTGCCAAAATGGCTGCAAAGTTAGCTGTCGGCTACACTTTGGATGAAATTAAAAATGACATTACAAAGAAAACTCCCGCATCCTTTGAGCCGACAATTGACTATGTAGTCACAAAAATCCCCCGCTTTGCTTTTGAAAAGTTCCCTGGTTCAGAACCAGTGCTGACAACGCAAATGAAGTCGGTAGGCGAAGCAATGGCAATTGGGCGGACGTTTAATGAGTCTTTCCAAAAAGCACTGCGTTCCCTGGAAACAGGACGCGCTGGTTGGGGTTGCGACAGAGCCGAAAAATTACCTAGTGGTGAACAAATTCGCGCCCAACTGCGGACACCTAATCCCGATCGCATTTTCTCTGTGCGTCACGCCTTACAGCTAGGGATAAGTATTGAGGAAATTTACGAACTCACTGGCATTGACCCTTGGTTCCTAGATAAAATGCAGCAACTGCTGGATGTGGAGAAATTCCTCAAGCGGACACCTTTGCAGCAATTGACAAAAGAGCAACTTTATGAAGTAAAGCGGGACGGATTTAGCGATCGCCAGATTGCCTTTGCTACCAAAACCACTGAAGATGAAGTCCGCGCTTACCGTAAACAACTAGGAATCATCCCAGTTTACAAAACCGTGGACACTTGTGCTGCTGAGTTTGAAGCGTTTACTCCCTACCACTACTCTACCTACGAAGAAGAAACAGAGGTTTTGCCTGCAACCAAGCCAAAGGTGATGATTTTGGGTGGTGGCCCTAACCGTATTGGACAGGGAATTGAGTTTGACTATTGCTGTTGTCATGCTGCTTATGCTTTAAAAGGGGCAGGCTTTGAGACGATTATGGTCAACTCTAATCCAGAGACAGTATCAACGGATTATGACACAAGCGATCGCCTTTACTTTGAGCCGTTGACTAAGGAAGATGTCCTTAACATCATCGAAACGGAAAATCCTGTAGGGATAATTATCCAGTTTGGGGGTCAAACACCCTTGAAGTTGGCAATTCCCCTTCAAGAATATTTGCAGAGATTAGGGACTGGGGAGAGTTCCCAATCCCCAATCCCCAATGCCCCATGCCCAATTCCCAAAATTTGGGGTACATCGCCGGACTCTATCGACATGGCAGAAAACCGAGAGCGGTTTGAAAAGATTCTGAACAAGTTGAATATTGCCCAACCCCCCAATGGTATTGCTCGGACTTATGAAGATGCGCTGATTGTCGCCCAACGCATTGGCTATCCGGTAGTCGTGCGTCCTAGTTATGTTTTGGGAGGACGAGCAATGGAAATCGTCTATTCCGATACAGAGTTGGAACGCTACATGACCTTTGCGGTGCAGGTGGAGCCTGAACACCCAATTTTGATTGATAAATTTTTGGAAAATGCTATTGAAGTCGATGTAGATGCGATCGCTGACCACACTGGGCGGGTAGTAATTGGTGGCATCATGGAACACATAGAACAAGCAGGGATTCACTCAGGAGACTCCGCTTGTTCTTTACCCTCTATTTCCCTATCACCAGCAGTTCTCAATCAAATTCGCGCTTGGACAGTACAGCTAGCACAAGCATTGTCAGTTGTGGGGTTGATGAATATCCAGTTTGCCGTGGTCGGTGCTCAAGGTTATTCTCCCCAAGTTTATATCCTGGAAGCTAACCCCCGTGCCTCACGCACAGTACCATTCGTCTCTAAAGCAACTGGCGTACAGCTAGCGAAACTGGCGTCTCTAGTTATGTCGGGTAAAACTTTAGAGGAGCTAAACTTTACTCAGGAAGTCATTCCATCTCACATTTCCGTCAAAGAAGCAGTATTACCGTTTAATAAATTCCCCGGAACTGATACAATATTGGGCCCAGAAATGCGTTCTACTGGCGAGGTCATGGGAATCGACAGCGACTTTGGGCGAGCATTTGCTAAAGCAGAAATGGGTGCTGGAGAGCGTTTACCCCTGACGGGAACCGTATTTGTATCAATGAGCGATCGCGACAAAATTCCTGCGGTTTCTGTAATCAAGGAGTTTATTGATTTAGGCTTTAGGGTGATGGCTACAGTTAACACACGCCGAGTTCTTCAGGAACATGGGTTAGATATTGAGTTAGTACTGAAACTCCATGAAGGTCGTCCCCACGTTCTAGATGCGATCAAAAACCAGAAAATCCAACTCATCATCAACACCCCTTCAGGGGAGGAAGCTCAAACTGATGCTAGGTTAATTCGGCGTACAGCCTTGGCTTACAAAATACCCATTATTACCACCATTGCTGGCGCAAAAGCCACTGTTGCTGCTATCCACTCCCTACAAAATACGACTTTGGACGTAAAAGTCATCCAAGATTACTGCGCGAACCTTTAGCACCGCCCTGTAAATAGGGAGCTAAGAGGTGAAAAGTGGGGGAGTGGAAGAATAATTTGGAATTTGGAATTTTGATCCTCCCCTCTCCCTATTTACCGTTCTCCCCTTCTCTTTGTTTACCCTCGCAATCCAGCCTCATTCGCCTAAAAAATTAAGCAATTGTTATAAGAGAATAATTATAGTTATCATTGAGATATTTTAACAAATATGAGTAAATTTTCTTCTATCCTCTATCTAGATAATTTAGTAAATTGGCTTTTAAAATGTCTTGAGAGTAATAACGGCACTGCATGAAATGTAACAATCAACAAATCCAATTCCCAAGGGATGTTCAAATTTTCTCATAAATGTTACAATTGGTAATACTTATCAAATAAAAACAATGTTTAACAAGCCACCTTTTATCTAACTGTAGATACTTGTGAAAACAGGGAAATAGCTGTAACTTTTAGCAGTTAAGACCCTAATTTGATTACTATGAGCAGCCGAGTTTCTCGGGCGCGTAAATTGCAAACCATAGCATGGGTTCCCAGTCTGACTGGCTAGCACCCTCTAAAAGCATCTATCTGTTAATGACCCTACCGCCAAATCCATCATTACCAAAGAGTAGCGCCATGAAGACCGCTCAGACAGCCACAGACCTCGTGCGGACTTACCTGCGTGAGATTGGCCGTGTGCCACTCTTAACCCACGAGGAGGAGATTTTCTATGGCAAACAAGTGCAACGTTCAACCACCTTGCACGAATCAAGGGAATGTCTTACTACCCAGTTAGGTCGTGAGCCGACTCTAGAAGAGTGGGCAAGAGCAACAAAGCTAGAACCAGCAGAGTTGAATGAGGCGATCGCAGATGGGGAAATAGCCAAGCGCAAGATGGTAGAAGCCAATTTGCGGCTTGTGGTGTCCGTTGCCAAAAAGTACATTAAGCGTAACGTCGATTTACTAGACTTGATTCAGGAAGGTAGCATTGGTATGCAACGGGGTGTGGAAAAGTTTGACCCCACCAAAGGCTACAGGTTTTCTACTTATGCCTATTGGTGGATACGGCAAGCTATTACCCGTGCTATAGCCGAAAAAGCTCGTACCATCAGGCTGCCTATCCATATTACTGAGAAATTGAATAAGATTAAAAAAGCACAGCGGCAATTGTCTCAAAAACTGGGACGCGCTCCCACAGCTGCTGAGTTAGCCCAAGAATTAGAATTGACCCCCAAGCAAGTACGAGAATACTTGGAAAAAGCACGTTTGCCATTATCTCTAGATTTACGGCTAGGAGATAACTACGATACCGAACTCGGAGAAATGTTAGAAGATCCAGGCGCTTCTCCAGAAGAGTTTGTCATGCAATCTTCCTTATCTTATGACTTAGAGCGCTTAATGGGCGACCTCACCCCACAACAGAGGGAAGTGATCACGCTACGCTTTGGGTTAACTGATGGACAAGCGCTAACTCTTGCCAAAATCGGTGAAATTTTAAATATCAGCCGGGAACGAGTACGGCAAATTGAGCGGGAAGCCTTAACAAAACTTCGTAAGTCTAAAGCCAATATGGATGAATATCTCGCAAGTTAGTCATTTGTCATTTGTCCTTTGTTGTTAATTTTTCACAAAGGACGAGTGACTGATGACCAACAGGTGAGAAAATACGCTGACTTTGGTACGGTTACACCGACTTCCACTATATAACTAGCCTGTTACATTAGTTGACAGGAATACTAATAACACCGTAGCAAGTAGTGGTATTAAAGGAGGTAGAAAGTGAGTAACCCGTCTAATAAAGTATCAGAGTTTTTTAATAGCGAATCAGAAACTGGCAATTTCCTATGGCAGTACGTTAAGTCCTTGAGTTCAGAGACTGTTACCCAGCTATCTAAACCCACTTCCCCCGAAGTTTTTCAGGTGATGGAACGTAATATTGTGGGACTTTTGGGAAACCTACCTCCAGAGCACTTTGGTGTTACTATTACTACCAGTAGAGAAAGTCTAGGTCGGCTTCTCGCCTCCGCTATGATTAGTGGTTATTTCTTGCGTAACGCTGAACAAAGAATGGACTTTGAAGTTGCCTTACAAGGGATTGAAACCAACAATAGCGAAATCGAATAGGAATATAAAATTTAGAAATCATCAACTGATAACTGAATTATCATATTTGCTTAATTTAAGCTGCGGTATTGTTAGTGGTGAGTGAGGTAATTGGTTCAATCAGAGGCTTATCTCTAAATGATTAATACAGGCGCGTGGATAAAATAACAGCGGTAGACGGAATTTGCAATAAATACAAACTCGGCAGAGTGCAAACTAACCTGCCGAGTTTTGTTATTATTCAAAACTTCAGAATCGGAGTCCAAAGCTTTGCCTGTTGTGCTCCTTTATCTTCTCATTTCCCCAATCAACTATGAATAAAACCAGTTCTTTTCCACCCCATAAAATTATTGGTGTTGCCGTAATTTGGAATGACCAAGAGCAAATTTTAATTGATCGCCGTCGTCCGCAAGGAGTAATGGGCGGTTTGTGGGAATTTCCCGGTGGCAAAATCGAGCTTGGTGAGACAATTCAAGAGTGTATTCAACGAGAAATTGCTGAAGAACTAGGAATAGTGATTGAAGTAGGAGAGCATCTGATCACTATTGACCACACTTATACAGACTTGCGTGTCACCCTGACAGTACATCACTGTCGTCATATTACAGGTATTCCCCAACCTCTAGAATGCGACGAAATTCGCTGGGTAAACTTGGAAGAACTGGAGACATTTGCTTTTCCTAAAGCAAATTTTCAAATTATCGCTGCCTTGAAGCAGAGCAAAGAGGTAGACAAAAACTATACTTATGGAAAATCATCTGGCTTTTAGAGCATTTCCCAAGTAGCGTAGGCGTAGTTTACAAGTAACAATCTATTAATTGCATCAGGTTGAGTCCCGCAATTTCCTACAATAAGCGCAGGGACTTTGATAAAAGGTGTCAGCAAATAAATGTCTAAAACCGTTGCCGACGTGATGAGCCGTGATCCAATTGTCGTCCGGTCAGAAACTCCACTAAATGAAGCCATCCAAATTCTCGCAGAACGACACATCAGTGGGCTACCTGTTGTGGATGATGTCGGTAAATTGGTGGGCATTATTTCGGAAACAGACTTAATGTGGCAAGAAACTGGTGTTACTCCACCCGCATACATCATGTTTCTTGATAGCGTTATCTATTTAAAAAATCCTGCTGAATATGAGCGTGACTTACACAAGGCACTAGGGCAAACTGTTGGGGAGGTGATGAGTCAAAACCCTATTACCATTTCCCCTGAGAAAACTTTAAAACAAGCAGCTCAACTCATGCACGATCGCAGCGTTCACCGCCTACCAGTGCTTGACAGCGCGGGTCAAGTTATTGGTGTTCTTACCCGTGGTGATATTATTCGGGCAATGGCAGCCAGTCAAGATTAGTCATTTGTCATTTGTCAAGAGTTATTTGTCAAGAGTCTAAAGTGTTTTGACCCTTGACTTTTGACTGTTCGTTTTAACACCTTTGAAAATTAAGGATAATTAAATGAGTATTACTCCTGAGTCTGTTAAGCAATTGCTCAGTTCTGCGGATTTGGGCGATCGCTTGCGTGCAGTTAACCAAATCCGCCAACTGGAACCAGCGATTGGTTTTGAATTGGTTCAAGGTGCGATTGGCGATAGCAATTCCCGTGTTCGTTACTCAGCAGTAAGTCAAATGGATACATTAGGATCACAGGATTTACAGTTATCTTTAGATATATTGCGCGATCGCTTGCTTAACGATCCGGAACCTGATGTACAAGCAGCAGCAGCAGACTGTCTAGGCGCTCTTAAACTACATGCAGCTTTTGAAGACATGCAGCAGCTTTACCACACAACTAGTGAGTGGTTAATACAATTCAGTATTATCGCTACGTTAGGAGAATTGGGCGATCCACGAGCCTTTGGACTACTCAAAGAGGCACTCTCGTCAGACAATGAATTAGTACAAACTGCTGCTATTAGTTCTTTGGGTGAGTTAGGAGATGTACAAGCAGTTCCCCTATTGGCTCCCTATGCGACTAATCCAGATTGGCAAATCCGTTACAGAGTTGTACAAGCCTTGACCTATTTAAATAGTGCAGAAGCCAAATCTATATTAGAAACTCTGGCTGATGATCAAGTAGAAGCGATCGCAACTGAAGCTAGAAAATCTTTGCAGTCAGCTTAAGTCTATTTTTTTCAAAACAAGCTAATCTGCATTCAGTTGCCTGGGGATGAGTTTCCCGTCGCTTTCAAGCTCTCGCACTTGTAAAACCCTCTCCCGTTGTGGAAGGGTTTTTATTATACTTTTTTAATCGTCTGGGTACTTTCATAATAAGTTTATTATTTTGTTCAATTATTTTATAAAAAATTTCAATTACTGAGTAAAGACAGGATAAAACTTGGAATTTATGCTAACTATGTTATATTTGCTGCTAAATACTGGTAACGTAAAGTTGCCTCAATTAAGTAATTATTCGCTCCGTATTTACATACAAAAGTGCAACAATAAAGATTGCGTAAATATGATACTCAAGTATATGCACTTAGGTAAATACCCGATTAGTATACAAATTATAGATAGGAAATAAGCACAAAACTTTTTTACCTAGAAGATTACTAGTCAAAAAAAAAGAGAGTCTAATGAAAAAGTTCACTATTTTAGCATCAACACTTGCAGCATCAACCCTAAGCTTAAGTTTAGTTAGTGGTATATCTGAAGCTCAAGCTACTTCTTTAGTTCCAACAACAGAAGGAGAAATTCACCTAACAAATGTTGGTTGTCTTAGCGGCGTAAACTGTATTGAAACGAATCCCTTGGGTTATACAGTTACCAGTTTGCCGTATGACACTGATGGTATCAACCCACAGTATGGTCTTAGCCGCTTGTTTGTTGACCAAAGAAGTACTGCAAACAACTATGGATTTGGAATTACTTTCTTAGGACAGGATGAAGGAACAAATCCCTCTTTGGATGAATATTTCTTTCGTCCGATAGCTTATCTAGCTGATACATCAGATGCTCAACCTGTAGGTGTTCCCGCTGAAAATGGTCGATTGGAAGTTGGTCAGTACAAGTTCGATTTCGCTAACATCATAGGAGAGCTGGAATTAACATTCTTTGATACCGAACAAAACGGTACTACGATTCTGAAAAAGAATGGTGTCAATTTCCTATTGCCAATTACACCAGGATCTGACGGCAATATCAGGAAAATCAAGCTGACAGATGTGCAATCATTTGAGGTACAACTAGGTAGTATTGGTGGTGCATTCAATCATGGTGATGGTGTTGATTTGCAAGCTAGTGTACCTGAACCAGGAACAACTGTCAGCCTGGGAGCTTTAGTACTAACAGCTTTATTCGGCTTGCAAAAACGTAAAAAATCCTCACAAGCAGTTTAATTTTGAAGATCACTGCGCTCGGATTTAAAATGAGTTTTGGAAAGTTGAGCGATCCAAAAACCTACAATGCCCACTTTTAACAAAATTAAAAATTCCAAAAATAAATAGTTTTGGATTTGATTGCTTAGATAAAAACTTATCCAGGTTAGTGCATCACTTTTTCAGAAAAACCCTTGTATTTCACCTTTAAATTGAGTAGATAAGAATAACTAACTACCGCAATTAGTTACTCTATTTACTCAATTTTCTTGTATGGGAAATCCAGATACAGTGAAAAATTTCTCAGAAGATTCTAAGAGCCAAATACTTGCGGCCAAGTTGTTACGAGGAAAACTGAAACTGCTGCGATCGCCAACAACCCCTGAATCAAATTGCCAATTAATGATCCTACCACAATCCCTATACCAGCCTTAACTGCCAACCCAAATTCCCGCCGATAAAGGTACTCACCAATAATTGCTCCTAAAAGCGGGCCTAGTAAAATACCTAATAACGGCCCCCCAAAAGGCAACGCTGGCAATAATCCCAAAAATCCCAGTACTAAACCGACAATTGCGCCAATTTGCCCCCACTTACTAGCCCCTGCTTGTCTTGCTCCTATGTAGCTAGCTAAAAAGTCTACTCCGACGCTGAGGAGTAAAACGATAATTGTCACTATTAGTGGTATTTTAATAGCCGCGAAGGAACTACTAGTAATTCCCCAAATGATAATTGCTATTAAAATTAAACTGCTACCGGGAATGGCAGGAACCACAGCACCGATGATACCCACTACCATTACAGCAACTAATGACCAATAAATAATTTGCATAAAATTTTAAATTTCTGAGTCAGCTGGCAAATTGGAACTAAGGAGTTTACTCATAAACTAACTATAAGTATGCCTAAATACATATTCAAGATTCACTTTATAAATAATAGCTAAGATTAACAGGGTAAGAGCATCCTTGTTTATGCTTATCTTACTTAATTTGTCAAGTTCACATTCTACCAAATTAGATAAGCTTACCCTAGTATATTTGTTTTTTACCCCACCTCAGCAGCCAGTCATAAAGTAGGGTAATTACGCCATTCACAAGTGTGATCATTGCGCGTATTATCTCCGAAGGATGATTACTGAGCGTATACCATAGAAAAAGGCAAGGAGAATTGCCAGAAATAATTTCCCAAATATTTTGTCAAAGATAGTTTTTTTACAGGAACATATAAAGTAGCAGCTTTGTCAACAGATGTTAGTAGACTAAGCTCTTACTCTTTGATCTTCTTTGGGTGCAAAAACCGTATTTGCTCCACATTTTTGTAAACAGTTTTACCCAACTTGCAGTTATTTGCATAAGTATATTAGCTTGTACTTATCAAACTATGTTTTGCAACTTATTAAATCATATTTAGGTCAGTTTATGTAACATATATGACATTTTATTTGATACTCAATACCCTAAAATCTGTTGTCATTAGGGGCTAATCATAGAAATCTCTAGCTGAAGTCAGAATAAAACCGCAGTTTTGTCTATAAAGTTACACCTCAAGGTACTGTATAGTTTCAGAACCAAGCATTTATATATAATATATGTATATGAGATTGCTATTTTGAATATCAGCAATCAATAAGTTAAAGAAATACCATTTTTATAATTTCTTTGTTATTTTGTATTTAACGGGACAGTTCTTCAGAATTTGGTGGGTTTAAATATCAATTAGTTGAACCATTTTCCCGCTGCAAAATTCTATGCTAATTCTTGGCTTTGTGATTGTCTTAGTATGAAAAGCACCAAACAAATGACCAAAATATGTTGCATAGTAACATCTCAAATTGACCAATAGTTTATCAACACAAGGAAAGCCTTGCTTACAACAATGCTCAAAACAAATAATCGGCGTATTGTTTTCCCTGCTTTTATAAATTCTGTAGGAGAAAACCATCAAATAGGGACTAAAAAAAAGTTTGCTCAACCTAAATTGGATTTACTGCAACCATTACGTACATGGCTCGACGAACTCGAAATTCAGAATCGTAAATTTGCTAAATTTATTGCCATACTGATTCCTGCTCAGTGTCCCTTCGAGCGTGATGTCATGTTGTTTGGTCGCAAAATTGGACATATTCCCCCAATGTGCAAGCTTAATCCTCTTTATGATCAACTTGTAGGCTTGCGTTTTCGTGCTTTGTGTTATTTAGTAGATCAGTGTGGAGAAGATATTCAGTCTTACTGCTGAAAATAACCAGAGTTAACACGGCATGGAAATTAAAATTGAGCATCAACCTAGTCAAGAGCGTCTTCATCAATTGGATGTGTCCAAATGGGCAATTTGGAAAAAGGAAGTCTCAAAATTCCCTTGGACGTATGATTCTCAAGAAACTTGCTACTTTTTGGAAGGTGAGGTAATTGTTACTCCTGATGGTGGACAGCCAGTGCAAATGGGTAAAAGTGATTTGGTAACTTTTCCCGCTGGTATGTCCTGTGTATGGGAAATAACAAGCGATGTGAAAAAACATTATTACTTTGATTAGTTAAAAGTAGAGATGTGCTGGTTCTAAAGCGTTTTTGTCTGCTTTATTTTAGAGAACGCAAACATCTGATTAACTCAGTTTAGATTTCTATTGTAGGGATGTTCGCAACGAGAGTCGTCAAATGAAGAGGCAGAATCAGCCAATTGCTTATATCCATATCTGACAAAACTCGTTGCAACCACATCCCTCAAACAATATTTGTTATTTGTAAAAATAAATAGTTTTATTGCCTCCCCCATTTGGCAGAAATTTCTTACCAAATTCATGGCTGATGGCCAAAAAGGTAGTTGTATAATTTGCGGCTTCATCTCTATCGTAATTATTGCTGCCTTAATATTCATTAAAATCACCGTATTTCATAGTGATTACTTCCGTGTGAAAGAAAGGAGTTCATAATCATGTTAGTGGGTAAATAATTTATGGAAGATGCTATTTAGTAGCAAAAAATTGCTTCCCACCGCAATTTTGATGAGGAAAATCATAAAAAATGTTACTTCATTTAAGTACTTGGCAGGAAGTTGAACTTTATTTACAGCAGTCTCAGGCTATTATTTTCCCTATTGGTTCGACTGAGCAACATGGGCCGACAGGATTGATTGGCACCGATGCGATTTGTGCAGAAGCGATCGCTCGTGGTGTCGGTGAAGCAACTCAGGCGATCGTTGGCCCTACAATCAATGTAGGGATGGCACTGCACCACACCGCCTTTCCTGGCACAATTAGTCTGCGTCCCAGTACTTTAATTCAGGTGGTACTAGAGTACGTAACTTGTTTAGCCAAAGCCGGTTTTACCAAGTTTTACTTTATCAACGGACACGGCGGTAACATTGCTACCCTCAAAGCTGCGTTCTCCGAAACTTATGCCTACTTAGAAGATTTGCAGATTATTAATGCTTCACAAGTGCAATGTCAAGTGGCTAACTGGTTTATGTGCGGTTCTGTATACAAGCTAGCTAAAGAATTGTATGGCAACCAAGAAGGTTCTCATGCCACCCCAAGTGAAGTAGCGCTCACCCAATACGTTTATCCGGAGGCGATTAAACAAGCGCCCCTTTCACCAGAAGTTGGAACTGGACACAGGATTTATGGTGCTGCTAACTTTCGAGCGCATTACCCAGATGGACGCATGGGATCAAATCCTGGCTTGGCTACACCGGAACATGGTAAGCAGTTTTATGATTTGGCGGTGAAGGAACTTAGCAATGGGTATTTGGAATTTGTGAACGCAGATTGAAGAAAGGAAGTTATCCAAAAATGTCCAAAATTTTTTTCAAATATAGAATATTTGTTCTCTATTAGTCAGCACTTATAAAGGATAAACCCCTTGAAATTATTGGGTTTCAAGGGGTTTACTTAAATGCCAGGAACCGGACTTGAACCGGTGACACGAGGATTTTCAGTCCTCTGCTCTACCAACTGAGCTATCCCGGCTGGAACTTATCTTGGCCACGATTAATCAATGTAGCAAACATAAAATAATTTAGCAAGAGATTGAAGAAAAAATTATGCTGCTTTCATTCTCAACTTAACCCAGAGGAAAACTACGACAAATAGCAGAAACTGGACAATAACGATACTAGGGCCAGACGCAAGGTTAAAAAGACCTGATACAATCATGCCAGCAATGCTGCTGCTAGAACCAACAATCACTGATATGACGAGAAAGCGGCTAAAGTGGTGACTCATTAGTTTAGCTGTAGAGGCAGGAATTACTAAAAAGGCGTTTACTAATAAGACACCAACAGCTTTAATCGCTACAGCTACAGCCAGTGACAGCAAAACTACAAACCCATAGCGATACAATTGAACTGGAATGCCTTGAACCTGTGCTACATCGGGGTTAAGTGTCAACAAAATTTGCTGCCGTAGGGTTGACAATAAAAATATGCTGCCTCCTATAAGTACCAGCAGCGTCAAAATTAAATCTGTGGTATCAATCGCAAGAATATCGCCGAACAGTACTGCCATCAGATTGCCGCGATACCCTTTAATCAAGCTAGTGAGGATCACGCCGATCGCTAATGCACCTGATAGCACTATACTAAGTACGCTATCGCTACCTAAATCGGTTTTGTCAATAAAGTAGAGGACAATAACACCAAAAACTAAGGTAAAAGGTAACAGCATCCAAGTAGGATTAAACTGAAGCAGCACACCTAACGCCACGCCTACTAATGCTGCATGACCTACAGCATGGCTAAAAAAAGACAGCTGGCGCAAAGTGACAAAACTACCCAACATACCGCCAAGTATTCCCATTAATACAGCACCTGCGATCGCACGCTGCATGAAAGGAAATTGCAACAGAGTTACTAAGTCGTTATTAATGATGGCTAACCAACTTATATGGAAATGATTGACTAAATACATACGTAATACTTTTAAGCTGATTAGCAGTTATGCTGATGGTAAATAATCTTTATTTTTTAAGTAAAAATCAGAAATTTTTCCCACACTTTCATCAAAAGTTATATAGTTATCATTGTAACTAATTTGATTTTTAAAACGATAATAATTCCGTATAATCCGAGGTGCATTATAGATAATGAGATTGTGCAAACCCTATCAGATAAGGTTCTCAGCAGCGAAAAAGCTCAGCAAATGGCAGAATTTTTTAGCTTCTTAGGAGATGCTAATCGTCTGCGAATTCTCTCTTTTTTGGCTACAAAAGAACTGTGTGTTAGCGATTTAGCAACATTACTAGATATGAGTGAATCTGCTGTCTCCCATCAGCTGCGAAACTTACGGGCGATACGCTTGGTCAGTTATCGTAAGCAAGGTCGTAATGTATTCTATCGCTTACACGATAGCCATATTTATCAACTTTATCAGGCTGTTGCTGAACACTTAGATGAAGCTGAGGAGCGAGGAGTTGAGAGTGAGGAATAAAAATATTAACTCTAGACTCCTGTATTCTGTCTGTTTGAAGTTTCCAGATGAGGCTTCCTCATCTGGAAACTTCTCTATGTCTGCCAACTCAATTGTGTTGGTGCTGATAGCGACTGAACCCCGGGCCATAAGTTGCTAAAAGGTTTTGCGGTGAAAGGGCAATTTCCGGCTTACCAGTACAAACAAGGGTTTGGTTGAGACAAAGGACGCGATCGCAATGACGGCTTACCATATCAATATCATGAGAAACCTGCAATACCGTCCAACCTTCCTCCCGCTTTAATTCATTTAATAAGGCATAAAAATCTGCTGTACCTTGCACATCAACCCCAGCAAAGGCTTCATCGAGTATCAAAAGTCTCCTAGGCATAACTAAACAGTAAGCTAGTAGCACCCGCTTGAGTTGACCACCGCTCAAAGTACCAATAGCTTGATGTTGCAGATGATAAGCATCGGTTCTTCGTAAAGCTTCTATTACTGCTGCTGATTTTTCCCTGTCTTGTCTCCACAGGCTGGAGAAAAATAAATTCTTCCTTTTTCCTTTTCCCTTTTCCCTTTCCCTTTTTATTACCCATCCTAGTCCCACTAATTCGCTGACAGAAATAGGAAAGCTGCGATCAAAGATGAAGTTTTGCGGCATATAGCCCAACAAGTGGCGTAAATGCCCCAGCTTAACAAGTGGACGACCAAATATTTCAATCGTACCAGCACTTTGAGGTATCAAATCTAAAACCGCTTTTACTAAAGTACTTTTACCCGCACCGTTAGGGCCAACTATAGCTGTATCCGTTCCTGACAACAATTCAAAAGAAACATCTCGAATAGCTAAATAGTTGCCTTGATATACAGTTAGTCCTTCAACTTTTAAAATAGGCGATGTCATTTAATTAATTCAAAATTTAAAATTAAAAAACGTAATTAAACTTGTTTACACGCAGTTTCTAGAGTTTGCAAATTAGCTTTCATGGCCTTGAAATAATATTGCGGATCTGTTTCGCCTGTTTCCAGAGAATCCAGCGTCTGCAAATTTAATTTCAAATCTTTTGAGAGGCTGGTTAGCAATTTGTTATCTACTCCTGGTTCGCTAAATAAAGCTTTAACTTTATACTTTTTTACAGCATTAACCGCATTTTGCACATCTGTCGGTGAAAGTTGATCTTCAGGAATTTCCACTACAGCAACTTGCTTGAGTTTATAGCGTTGAGCTAAGTATGGAAACGCATCATGAAAAGTAACAAAGGTGCAGTTGGGATTTTTTTGCAAAGTCTGCTGAAATTCGCCGTTTAAACTTTCTAATTCTCTAATATAAGCGGCAGCATTTGCCTCATAAGTAGTTTGATTTTTAGGATCAGATGCAATTAACCCATCACGTATATTTATTACCTGCTGTTTTGCTAAAACTGGATCCAACCAAACGTGAGGATTACCAGCTTTATGGTCGTGGTTGTGGTCTTTTCCGTCTTTCGCCATTGCTTCCACGGGTGAAATTTCATTTAAGGGTTTAATACCTTTGCTGGCATCAATTTGAGTTAATTTGGGATTTTGAGCGTTTTTGACAGTATCTTCCAAAAATTCCTCTAACCCCAAACCATTTTTTACTAATACATTCGCAGTAGCGATCGCTTTGACATTTTCTGGTGTTGCTTGGTACTCATGTACTTCAGTACCTGGTCGCACTAGAATTTCTACATCTGCTACATTCCCAGCTACTGCTTTGGTAAATAAATATATCGGTAAAAATGTCGTCACCACTTTAGTTTTACCCGCCTGCACTGATGGGTTAGATGCAGTTTCTTGTGCTTGCAGTAACTGATTAGTGTTCGATTGGTTACACCCAGCCGCAATAGACAACATGAGCAGAACAATTAGGGGCAGGATGCCGCGTCCTTGTCTGCCGATTTTACGTCCCATGCGATTCCAAACCACTGTATTTTCCCCTCTAAAAGGATGTTTGCTTTGCTTTCGTCAAAATACTTATTGACAATGAGACTTATTCTACATTTTTAGATTACAATAATTATCATTCTCATGCAAGACAGGTGATATTATTTCTACATTTAATGTGTAAGAAATAACAACATAATTTCTTAGAGAGGAATATGTATAAAATTTAGTCTTTCTTGGATAATTAGGATTTCTTGACTTAGTTTTGTGAGAAAATCTGCTTAATTCTGATAAGATTATTGAAAAACTTTCTCATAAAATACGCCTTTAAAAAGCGCAGTGTGGGTGTGAATTCTAATTGAGTGTGAGAAGAAAATGCAAAAATTCTGTACGTATTTGCTGGCTAATCCAGTAATTTATGCTGCAATACTTTTTGTTAATAGTGCTGTATTTGCAGGTGAAATATCAACTACATCGGAAATTAATGAACCTCAAGTTGTAGCTGAGAGCGTTACTCAAGATAAGGTAATGGCACAAGTTACCTCGGTGTCTCAGTTGTCGGACGTGCAACCTACAGACTGGGCATTCCAAGCCTTACAATCGCTGGTAGAACGTTACGGTTGTATTGCAGGATATCCAAATGGCACTTATCGCGGTAATCGGGCAATGACGCGATATGAGTTTGCTGCTGGCTTGAATGCTTGTCTTGAGCGAGTTAACGAACTAATTGCCACCGCCACTGGTGAATTGGTAAAAAAAGAAGATTTAGCCCAACTGCAAAAGCTGCAAGAAGAATTTTCAGCAGAACTGGCGACATTACGGGGTCGAGTGGATGCATTAGAAGCACGCACCACGGAGTTGGAAGCAAATCAGTTTTCAACTACAACCAAACTGCAAGGACAAGTTGTCACAGTCATCAGCGATGTTTTGTCAGGAGACAATGTTGAGGGTGCAGAAATTGCAGACCAGAATACAACTCTTGGAGTACGGGCGCGTATCGAACTAGTGACTAGTTTTACAGGGGAAGATACACTGTTTACCAGAATCCAAACTAATAATATTGTTAGCCCTAACATTAACACCACAGAAGGTAACTTATTTTTTGCCAGTGGTAACAGTGGTGCAGATGCTAACAATGATGCTGGTATCGATGCACTGTGGTACAAATTTCCTCTGGGCGAAAATACACAGGTAATCGCTATTGCCAATGCAGGTGCAGCAGATGACCTTACCACTACAGTCAATCTCTTTGATGGTGATGGTTCGTTTGGTGCTTTGTCTACTTTTGGTACACGCAACCCAATTTATGGGCAGATGGCTGGTGCTGGGTTAGGAATAACCCAGGAGTTTGGTGATAAATTGGCACTAACTTTAGGCTATTTAAGTGGTACGGCTAATAACCCTACACCTAAGAATGGTTTATTTGATGGTGCTTACGGTGCGCTGGCACAGCTGACTTTTACGCCAAGCGATCGCATTTCTGTTGGTTTAACTTACATCAATTCCTACAAACAGCCACTACTCACAGGTAGTAATGCGGCAACTTTCGTGAATTTAGCAGCCGACCAGGGTTTAGAAGAAGTAGCATTTTCCAGCAATTCTTATGGTATCCAAGCATCCATTGGCATCAGTGATAAATTAGTCTTGGGTGGTTGGGCAGGATACACCAATAGCCGCACCTTGAGTGGAAACCGTGGAGAGGTTGATATTTGGAACTACGCTGTAACTCTCGGTTTTCCCGACCTTGGTAAAAAAGGCAACTTGGCTGGTATCATCGTTGGTGTAGAGCCGAGAGTAACAAGTTCCAGTGTTGCCGGATTGGCAGAAGATGATGATACTTCATATCATATTGAGGCGTTCTACCAGTACAAGCTGAGTGACAATATCACCATTACCCCAGGAGTCATTTGGTTGACATCCCCAGATCATAACGATGACAACGGTGATGTTGTAATTGGTGCTCTGAGAACCACATTCAGTTTCTAATTCTCACAATTAATTTTCCTAAAAGACGCAAAGTTTTCCTTTGCGTCTTTTTTGTGTGATTTTAAAAATAAAACCCAGCATTGTTGCTAGGCTTTATATCTCACAATAATATTTTAAATTTTTCAGACAGTCTGAATGGATAATTTCAAGCTGTCTTTGATTTCCGTTTTACAAATGACCCAGCACTCAAAATACCGAAGGCTAGTAAACCCAAAGTAGAACTAGATTCAGGAACACTAGCTAATCTATAGCTATGGTTATCAGTTTCAAAGGCGCGACCAGTCGATCTCAAAACTACTTTGTCAAAAGTCTCTCCTTTACTGGTATCAGCTAACAGATTAACGTAGACATTATTTGTGCTACCACTTTGTTCACCATTAGCTGGCGCACCGGGAACATCTGCGCCACTAAATGTTCTTAGCAGGTTGCCTTTGCTATAAACATCCACAAAGTTATATGTATCTATTGACCCCCAGTAGAAGCCAAAGTAATCAAGACTTTGAGCAAAGCTAATAGTTACATCACCAGAGTTCCCTGCAAAATCATTACCGCTAACTTTATCATTTTTTGGGGAAATTGTTAAAAATTTGCTGGTGTTACCAAAAGGGGTAGCATATTGACCGCCTACAGATCCTTGTACAATTCCATTGGTTGCAGAGTAATTAACAACTCCAGAAGAAGGCGCTATACCATTATTAAAGTTGATAGTTTGAGCTCCTTGAATATTCGTGTATTGACCTTCTCCTACAACAGGTGTGGAACCTCCTTGTGTTAAGCTAACAGCACCTGCTGGGTTAGCACCCATGAAAATAACTGCTGTTCCGACCAAGGCGATTGATAGTTTTTGCAGAGTAAACATTGATTTATTTTCCTAATGATTTAATATCCACAGCTTGGCACGCCAACTGGGAATTTGTGTAGTGATTAAGAATCATTTTTATCAAAAAAATGTATTGAATAAATAAATCTGAAGTTGAGAAAAAGCTCTTTGTAATCAATAGTCTCAAGGCTATTATTTAATATAAAAAATCAATATATATACGTAGGGAAAAATTGTGGTTGTATCGTTAATTGTTTACGAAAGGCAATTTATGAGTAAGGTCAGCTATTTTCAAATCCTATCAGGAGGAACAAAAGTGAAATCTCTAGTGGATTTAACGGAGTCGAAAAAGAAAAGTTGTGGAAATTACTTAAAAGTTTCCACAAAATTTAGAATTCCCAGTGATTCAATGTTTTGGAAAATATTCTTTTGAGGCAGCAGTTTCAGAAAGTCTGAGAGAGTTTTTGATATGCAACTATCGAACATTGTGTGTAAGTTGAGAAGGTGGCTGGCTGAGCTAAGTTTTGCCCAACTTTAATCAAGCGCATCAACCGTTCTGCTGCATACGTTAAAAGGTCAGGTGTGTTAGCGATCGCTTCAGGTTCGGTATAATTCGGACAACTTTCAGCTTCTAAACCGAACTTAATTAACACGTTTAAACAAAAAGACCAGCCTCCCACAGCTGGTCTAAAAGATGTTTTTTTGCGTTGTCTTCTCAATAGAGTTAAAAACCAATTGCGCGTTCCCAAAATGCAACGGGCAACTTTTCTTAACAATATTGTAACAGCCAACACAGATTTTTCATGAAAATTCATCAGAAAAAGATCCGAGCAGAAGTTAAAAGCTTCTATCTTACAGGATAATTCTGTGGATGGCAGGGTGGAGATGTGGGAAGCAGGGGGAGCAGAGAGAGTAGAGGAGCAGGGGAAGAAATAACTCTTGACCTTGTACAGACGCGTAGACGCTCAAAAACCGGCTGCTCGTAAGAATATAATCGCGTCTCTACTTTTGACTTTTGACTTTTGACTCTTGACTCTTGACTATTAACTGCGGTTGTCCCCAGAGGATGCGCTCGTGCTTGTAAATAGCAATTCCCGGTTTGGCTCCTTTGGGTTTGTAAACGTGCTTTGGCTGAGTGTAAACCACTGGTACTTGGTCACTTTGACGAGCGCGACTGTAGTATGCGGCAAGATTTGCAATAAATTGCAAATCAGCTTCTTCTGGGACAGTTCCCGGTTCTAGTCGTAGTAGTACATGGCTCCCCGGAATTTCTTGAGCGTGGAACCAGATGTCATAATCTCCAGCCACACGAAAGGTCAATTGGTCATTTTGACGATTGTTGCGACCGATTAAGACTTCAAAGCCGCTGGGGGTGCGGTAACGATAAAAGTTGCTGATGGCAGGTTCATTGGTGCTGCGGCTACGGTATTCTGGGTCTTCTAGATACTTTTGATCAATTAGCTCTTCGCGAATTTCTTCTAAAGCTTGCAAATCTTCTGCTGTTTGGTACTTATCTATCTGGCCAATCGCTGCTTCTACTTGCTCTAAATACTGAATTTCTGCCTGTACCTCTAAAAGTAGCGGTTCAACAGCAGCGCGAGCGCGTTTCAGTTTTTGGTGCTGTTTGTAAAGACTTTGGGCATTTTGTACAGCATTTTTATCTGGCTGGAGAGCGATCGCTACTGGTTGACCTGTGTCAAAATCAGCAAGGGTAATTTCTTTCATTCCCGGTTCCCAATTTTGCAGGTGAGCCATCAATAAATCAGCTTTTTGCCGATACTCATCGGCTCGATCTGATTGTTGCAGGCGTTCTGTAAAGGTTTGCGCTTTGTTCCTTAATTTAGTCAGAATATTATTTAATTTCTGACTTAGCTGATGACGCAGTTGGGAAAATAACTGTTGATTGATCTGGTCAATGTAGTAGCGGTTGAGTAATTCCTGGATGTCTTTTGCGGTTGCAACTGCACCCCAACCCATCACGGTGTATCCGTTCGCAGTCCAGGCTGGTTTAAACTCACAGGATTCTAGGGTTTGCAGCCATTCTTGCCAACGCCCAAACAGCCTTTGCCAATCTTCAGAGTTGAGGGTATCGGTGGTTGTTTCTGGTGCTATATTTGCTACGAGTAGCATTAACTCTAGCAGTGCGGTACTCAAACCGCTATAACTTTTCAGTAACTGCCGCTTGATGCCTCCTGGTACCAAACTTACCCGTTCTTGCCAGCGTTCTTGGGATTCAGTCAAACTGGGGACAGTACCAGTTAGTTTCGGTGGTGTTTCATAAGGTTGTCCGGTTTGGATCGGACGAACACTGGATTGTTGCTGACTAACTTGATGAGCAGCGGTGATAATTAGATTGCTAGCGTCGGTGAGGATGACATTGCTGTATTTGCCCATAATTTCTGCATACAGATGATATAGGGCGCTTTCTTGGGGGCGACGGGCAAATTGTAAATCAATAACGCGTTCCCAAGGTGCGATCGCCTCAATCCCCACCAGCGCCAAACCGCCCAACTGGTGTATTAGTTGCTGACTGAAGGTGAAGGTATCTGGTATTCTTGGTGGCGGATCGCCTATGCAAACGTGTGCAGCTTGAGGGTGCCAGGAAATCTCTAGCCAACTCCGCTGTTGAAGGGTGCGTAATGCCATAGCAATAGTGTAGCGATCGCGCTGGTAAACCTGTTCTATCCGCGAGGGTAGCCAGTTAGCGCGTAGTTCGCTACAAGCAGCTGTGAGGGTGGTAAAGTCAACTGGTTGCAAAGCGATTAGTGGTTGGCGTTCAAATGTCGATGCTCAGTATACTTCTATCTTCTCTGAATTTAGATGGAATAATACAAAAAAGCATTCAGCATTATCTTTGAGAAGATAATGCTGAGGGTTGTAAAGTCGCTTATTCTCAATTCTTTAATAATTTTCTCAATGCGATCGCGTTCTCTGCCATCGCTGTTACCTGGAGTACTACCACCGCCAATAATTAGCTGAATGTCCCTCACTCTTAAGCTAAAGGAGATTTAGTTTTTTCTCTACCTTTGTGCCTTTTCCCAAGGCAGTTTTTGGTAAAATATATTTATGAAATAATTAGATTTTATTCTTAATGAATGTGGTTAGATATGAGATCTGATACCTCAGCCAATTCGCATCAGACAAACTTAGCCAAAGACTACATTTTATTCGATAGATTCGATAGATACGAGCGATCGCACTTACAAAAATAGCTGCAAGTATCTTGTCATTATGCAGCTAGGGAATAATTAAAAATTAAAAACCAAAAAAAATTCTGATTCTTAATTTTTAATTTCTCTCCCATAGGGATTAATTTGTGGTTTGTGCGGCTAGCATCTGCTTCAGCTTTTCTAATTCCGAAGCCCAACGGGGATCTGGACGAATAGCGTCTGACTCTGTAGTAGTAGTACTTTCACGAGAACTACCGCCACCACGACGAGGTTTTTTAGACCCTTTCTCGCGACGACTGCCTTCTTTATTGGGGCTAGGAGTGGGATTACCACTAATCGGGCTAGCAACTTTGGGAGCAGCTTGCTGTTCCTCGCTCTCATCACCCTTTGTACGAGGTAATGCCTTCTCTAGTTTGATGGCAGTATCTTTGAACAGCTGACCATTATACTTTTCAATTATTTCATCAGCTTGTTCGTCATTGTTGACGGTGAGAAAACCAAAACCACGGCATTTGCCAGTTTTTCGATCTTTAATTAGTTTAGTGGTGACAGCATCACCTTCTGCTGCAAAAACTGCTTGCAGTTCTTGACGATCTATTTCTTCTTTTGGCAAATTACCTATATATAGGCGAACGGACATGAACTATACCTCCAGAGTTGAACGAACATGGCAAGGCAAGAAAACAATTACTTGGCTTTGGCTTTTAAATAGATGCTATTGACCAAGACTGCCATAAACCAATTTTTTTTACTCCAAACTGTCAACCTATACAATACAGTTTTTCCTCGGGTTCAAGCTTGTTTAATCCAAAAGCTCGCACTATGCTGAGCTAATAACACCTTAATTCTAAGAATTGTAAATTTAATAGCCCACTGCCTGCCAAAATACACGCTTTCTTCAATGCCTTGTTTCGCAGAATTAAATACCATTCCTTACATTATCACGGTATTTTCTACGTAGCTAGTTCAGCGCATACATTTCCGACCATAGTATGATCGCATCGTAGCATAAAAGACATTTTTTTCTCAAGAGGGGATATTCGGAAACAAAAACCAGCCATTGGCTGGTTGATTTGCTGCTGTGTTGGGAGAATACACGTGGATTTATCAGCAAAAGCAGCCATATCCATAACAAGGCTAGTGCGCTGAGTTATGTTGGTTACTATTGACTATGTAAATAAATGTAACACTTGTAAAGAAAATATGCAACTTTTGTTTACATTTGCCGCTACGCGGAGTCCAAAGTCAATAGTCCACAGTCCAAAATTATTACTTAACTCTTGACCCTTGACTCTTGACACTTAACTATCCTGTGAGAAAAATGTATGCGCCCCAAGCTTGTGCGGCAACTGCCAAAACAGTAGACCAAATAGGATGAGGGCTATTAATAGTTTTACCACTTTGGGTTTGCAGAGTTTGGATGTCGATCCAGGGCGTTGCTCCTCGCCGAAACCAGCCTGTAACAGTAATCTGGCGACCGATTAAGTCTTGGTAATTAATCGACTGTCCCAGCCAAGAAATATGATGTAATTTCACCAAACCTGTACTAGATTGTAGGATTAGGTCTTGTGCTAGGCAGTTGCTAATGCCTTGACGACCTATTAGTTTTCCGACAAGACACACGCTGATGCTATCGATGGGTAGGGCAGATGGGTCAGCTAACAGACTGGGTAGGCAGTCATCAGTTTGTACGGTTGCAGGTTTGATATCGGGAAAAAAAGAATTCATCCGCATCACTGTACCAATGCTAAAGCTAATGAGGAGGCAACCTGTAATAAAAGACCAATCTTCGTATATCCATTTTAGGTTCAAAAACTTGAGTGCGAATGCTATTTGCCAAGTCAGCCAAATTAGACCTGCAAACAGAAAACCCAGAGGAATTCCCAACCAGGGAGCGATTTGTAATAAGAAAGACTGACGTTTAACTTTTAGAGATTGCTCACTATTAAGATTTAGTTCGGTTTCTAGATGCCAGTGGCGGGCTATTTGGCAGAGGCGTTTGATGCGATCGCCAATCAAAGGATGACTATTGTTAATAGTAAACCATCGGCGATAAGGATTAAGAGCGTCCCACATCAAGAAGGATTCAAAAGATAGATGACTAGCAATAGTACCCAAACAAAGGCTCTGTTGGTGTCCCACTGGTGTCAGGAGATTTAAGCTTTCCAACTGCCAACTGGTGTGTTCTTGCTTTTCGATATCTGCTGCAATGCCAATGGCAATTTTGATTAAGGCACGAATCAGAGCATTGGGATTACCAGTAATTTCAGCGGCGAGGCGATCGCTATAGTAAAGCCGTAAGCGCGATAACCACAGAGCAGTCCCAGTTAGCAAACACCACACTCCATACACAAGAGTAGCTAAGATTGTCACCGGCCAGCGCCAAATTCCTGATATGTTGTTTCCCCACTCCGATACTTGCTGATATAGCCTGTAAATCGTTAGTGTCACCAGCAACACCAGGGACATCACAACAAAATCCCCGTGAGCAATATGTCCTAACTGCGTAGCGTAGATAGTGGCGATTTCATCATCTGCAAGTTGCTCTAACAGCCCCTGACTCACCACAATTCGTGCATTACGTGGTAAATTACCATAAGTCAGAATAATTGGTGCAGCTATTGGCAGAATCAGCAGTTTGGGTAACTGCCAGCCTCGCTGTTGGCAAGAACGTTGTAACACTCGCACTGCTTCGCGACTATAGTTATTCAATACATCTTTCGATAACTGTCGCTGTCCGTAAAAGTTTGCCAGTAGCCGATCTAGCAACCAGGGTGACACTGCAAGCAAAATCGCCAATACTAGTAGCAATAATGGAGTGGAATCGCGGTATAAAAGCTGCAATGGCTCCAAAAATGGTAGTTTAACTAAAATCTGGTTAGTTAATCCCATTGCTAATTTGAGCATTTCCCGGATCACCCAAAACAGGGCGATGAATGTTCCAGCCGCTAGCAGCCGCAAGGGTATTAAGTTGAGCTTACGCAGGGGTTGCCATGCCTTGGCACGTTTTGCTTGTCGCCAATAAATAACGCCGAATAGTTTAGCTTGTGTGCGGCCCACAGATCCCATAAAGCCACTTAGTGAGGCAGTTGGTGAGATGTCGTGGTTCTTGGTTTCTGGAATTGTCTCTTTTGGCTTCTCTGGTACAACTGGAGCTTTGAGGCTACTAGGTGACACAGTAGGCGAGATGTCGTGGCTTTTGGTTTCTTTTAACGGAGGATCTTTCGGCTTCTGCTGTAACGCAGCATTCACTGGGGGAGAATCTGGGCGGGAATTATCAAAACTGACAAATCCAGTTTTAGAATTTTTTGATTCCTTAGATTCGATACTACGTTGTTTGCTTTTTGTCAAGTGTTCGAGAGCGCGTGTTGCCCACTCTTGAACTTGCGGATGATTACTCTTAGTGAGATTTTGACACAGGGCGATCGCCTTGGGGGCTTCGCCACTGCGTGCATAAGCCATCACTAAACCAACCTGGGCTTGCAAGCTAGCAGTCCCATTTTCCTGGTTGCTAGTAATAGGTTCTAGTTGAGCGATCGCTGTTTGGTAATTTCCTTGCTTGAGGGCAACTAAACCAGCCTCCAAAGACGATTCGGCATGTGAAGGCATACAAATTCTGGCACTCCAATCTCTTCTAGGTGATCCACGTTTGTTTTTGCAAAAGCGCGAACCTCGGATGCCGTGGAAATCAACCGCGCCCGGTTAGTCCTGTCGAGTGAATTATTCTTCCACTGGTTGTTGACTGGAAAATACCGGGGCGATGCCTACGGCGGGCTTCGCCAACGCGCTTAATTTCAACTCTGGATGGTCGCCCTGTAACTGTTGGCAATTCCATTCATTCCGGAATAACAATACTGGGCGTTCCATGGTGTCTTTGACTGTAGTGGTGTTGAATAAACGTCCCACCTGATTCAAAGCTTCCCAACCACCCTCAACCCAACGGGCGACACTATAGGGTAATAAATCTAGTATGGTTTCTACACCATACTCATTTTGTAAACGAAACTGCACCACCTCGAATTGCAACTGACCCACCGCCGCCATAATTGGATCGCGCTTTGCTTCGTCAATTGAGTACATAATCTGCACAGTACCTTCTTCTCTCAATTCTGCAACGCCTTTTTGGAATTGCTTAAACTTCGAGGGGTTGGGGTTTCTGAGAGTCGCAAATAGTTCTGGCGAGAAATACGGAATCCCTTCATATTCCAGTTTTTGTCCCGTGTAAATAGTATCCCCGATCGCAAATACACCGGGATTGTTCAAACCGATCACATCGCCAGGATAAGCCTCATCAATCGATTCTCTTTCTTGGGCAAAGAGTTTTTGCGGACGAGACAAGCGGACGACTTTACCAGTTCGGGCATGATTCACTGTCATATCTTTTTCAAACTTACCAGTGCAGACCCGGACAAAAGCCACACGATCACGATGCTTCGGATCCATGTTTGCTTGCAGTTTGAAGACAAACCCAGAAAACTCCGGGTATGTAGGGGAGACATCGCCAACGCTACTGTGGTGGGAACCGGGTTTGAGGGCATAGTCAAGGAAGTACTTGAGGAATAACTCTACCCCAAAGTTAGTCATGGCGCTACCAAAGAACACTGGCGTCATTTTGCCTTGATGTATCAACTGCAAATCTAGTTCTGGCCCTACTCCCTCCAACAGTTCTAAATCATTTTTCAGTTGGTAGTAAAGGTCTTGTTCCAGCAGTTCTTCAATTCTCGGATCACCTAATTCCACTATCGTATCACGGGCTTCTCGGCTGCCGTGGGCGCTACGTTCAAACAGGTGGATTTGTTGTTTGTGCCGATCAAAGACACCTTTAAAGCGATCGCCCATGCCAATCGGCCAGTTTACCGCATAGGTTTGCAATTTCAATTCTTGCTCAATCTCATCCAAAAGTTCCAGTGGTTCTCTTCCCGGACGGTCGAGTTTATTCACAAATGTGAAAATGGGCAGACCCCGCAGTTTACAAACCTCAAATAGTTTGCGGGTTTGAGGTTCCAAACCTTTTGCGGCATCAATTAGCATCACTGCATTATCGGCGGCAGCTAAGGTACGATAGGTATCTTCACTAAAATCTTGGTGTCCAGGGGTGTCTAGTAAATTTATTTGACAGTCTCGGTATTCAAATTGCAATACTGTCGAGGTAATAGAAATACCCCGTTGTTGTTCCATCGCCATCCAGTCAGAGGTAGCTTTGCGCTGTGCTCGTCGCGCCTTCACCGCCCCAGCTTCGTGAATTGCACCTCCATATAGCAATAGCTTTTCTGTGAGTGTAGTTTTACCCGCATCGGGGTGAGAAATAATCGCAAAGTTGCGGCGAAGTTCGACTGCTTGATGCAGTTCAGACTGAAGTTCAGTTGACATAATTGTATTTTTTTGCTTTAAACTTAATTTTTTTTACTCTAGCGAGTCTTTCAATCTTAAGACAATACATGCTCGCGATCGGGTCGTAATATAATTGAAAGCCATAATTAATGGGAGAAAAGAATGTACGACACAGATAAACGAAAGCTTTTATCCGCTCTGTCTCATGGAGCCATTTTTTTTAGCACTGCATTGATATCTGTAGGTGCACCTATTGCCATCTTTTTCGTATCCGATGATCCTGTTGTTAAGGAGAACGCCAAAGAATCCATTAATTTCCACTTTAATGTATGGTTCTATAGCTTGATTATTACAGGATTGGTTTGGATAACATTTGGCTTGTTGCTACCACTAGCAGGTCTTGGCTATCTATTACACTGGGGACTAACAATTTGGGCATTAGCACAGGTTTTTAGCAATCCTGATACACCCTTTCGTTATCCTTTGATTTTCCGAGTTTTATAGCACAAATTATGGTATTGAGCAATCGAGTCCCTGAAGCAATGCCTCATTACCCAAAGTCCAGTGATTAATTTGGTCAGATTTTTTTAGATTGTTTCTTTCAATTCGTCGGAGAGATGTCAACCAAGCTGTAAAATACAAAATTGCCCCACAACTTAATGAAGAGTAGGGCAAGGGACAGTTAAGCACTATTTGTAGTCTGTCTGACAGCAGGAACGTTTAACTTTGCTTTTGTGACGCTTTGTCTTGTGTCCATCAACATTCTTTAAAAGAGTCTAGTGTCACTTGCTTTCAAGTAAGCAGCAAAAGATGCTCTAATTTGTGGCAAGCTGTTCTAAAAAATACTCAACTGGCTATTGTTTTATACATCAGCTTCACTGTAGATGTTCAAGTTGTTGATGCATTTAAACAGCAAATAATAGGTTATCAGTTAGGTAAAACCAGCATATTTGACAGATTGCATCTAGTTACCCATAACTAGGGAACAGTTATCCTGTTGGAGTAGATGTTAATGTTTAATAATTAATAATTAATAGTGTGAATACTTGGCTTAAGGGCGTCGTACCATACTTCATGGGACAAGTAAGCACCTTTAATGCACCATTGACCCGCTTAGTCTTTACCTTTAAAAAGCTCTATGTTTCCGACACATCGCCCTCGTCGTCTGCGTACCCATCCCCAATTGCGCCGAATGGTGCGCGAAACTGTATTAACAACGAATGATTTAATTTATCCTTTGTTTGCCGTACCTGGTGATGGAATTGCTAATGAAGTCAAATCAATGCCGGGAGTTTATCAGCTTTCGGTAGACAAAATTGTCGAAGAGGCAAAAGAAGTTTATGACTTAGGCATTCCTGGCATTATTTTATTTGGTATTCCTGCGGATAAAGATGTAGATGCTACTGGCGCTTGGCATGACTGCGGCATTGTACAAAAAGCGGCTACTGCTGTCAAGGAAGCAGTGCCAGATTTAATTATCATCGCAGATACATGTCTGTGTGAATACACCAGTCATGGTCACTGTGGTTATCTGCAAGTGGGTGATTTGACAGGACGGGTTTTAAATGACCCTACCTTGGAGTTGCTAAAGAAAACAGCTGTTTCCCAAGCAAAAGCTGGTGCTGATATCATCGCACCTTCTGGGATGATGGATGGCTTTGTACAGGCAATTCGTGTGGGTTTGGATGAAGCCGGATTTCAAGACACGCCGATTTTGTCTTATGCTGCTAAGTATGCATCAGCTTATTATGGCCCATTTCGGGATGCAGCAGACTCGACACCGCAATTTGGCGATCGCAGAACTTACCAAATGGATCCTGGTAATGCTCGTGAAGCGATTAAAGAAATTGGACTCGATATTGCTGAAGGCGCTGATATGCTGATGGTCAAACCAGCTTTGGCATACATGGATATTATCTGGCGGGTGAAGGAAGCGAGTAATTTACCCGTTGCAGCTTACAATGTTTCTGGTGAATATGCGATGGTGAAAGCTGCGGCTCTCAATGGTTGGATTGATGAGGAGCGTGTGGTTATGGAAACTTTAACTGGATTTAAACGTGCTGGCGCTGACTTGATTTTGACCTACCACGCCAAAGATGCAGCGCGATGGTTACGGTAAACTACACAATTAAATAGTAATAATTTATCGCTATCGGAAGATCTCACGCATAGATGCAGCGGAAAGTCCATTTTAGTGTCTTGGTGTCTGAGCGTGAGATTATTGTATTGACTGCCAGGAGATTTTGCATATTTATCCATGAGGGAGCAACGCTCTAACAGTGAGGTGCTGAAACCTTGGACGTATATAGCTTGTTTCGGGATGCGTAGGCGTAGCCCAACCTAGGCATCGCAACTAAAAAACCAAGTTCTGTTGAGAATATAGAGGTGTAATTGAGAACTAAACCCCGATCTCACTTTTTCGCGTTGCTCCCGATCAAGACTTCGTTGGGTTATGTTTGGAGGTTTGGGAGAGCTTAAGCTTGCTTTCGTGGTCTTTCTAGATTCTGTATATTAACTCATTCATCAACTCCCTAATCCAAATAGCCTCCTGGGGGAGGGAACTCTGAGCCGAGGAAGTAACATGATGAAAGATGAGAAGTTATGGAAGCGAACAGACCATGATTACTAAAGAAGAAATTACCATCAAAGTTCCCTCTTTGGTAGCAGAGGCATACCGCAATGCTACAGAACAAGAACGCGAACAATTACAGCTTAAGATTGCGGCAATTATGCAGTCTCAACTGACAATAAAAAGACAAGAGTCCATTGCGCGTCTGAGAAACACGATGGATAAAGCAAGCCTTGAAGCACAAGAGCAAGGATTAACGCCTGAAATCTTGGAATCGATTTTGAATGATGACGAATAATCGACGGTTCGTTTTTGATACTAATGTGCTAATTAGTGCATTTTTATTTAGTCAAAGCCAGCCACGTCAGGCATTAGACCAAGCTCAGGATATTGGCGTTATCGTATTATCGAGTTCTGTTTTTTCGGAGTTAAAAGAGGTTTTATATCGTCCGAAATTTGATAGGTATCTCACTAAAGAAAGACGGCAAGAGTTTCTAGAAAATTTAACACAAAACGCTCAGTTTATTGATGTGACTGAGCAGATTAATGAATGTCGAGATCCAAAAGATAACAAATATTTGGAATTGGCATTAAGTAGTCAAGCAGAATGTATTGTTACTGGAGACGATGATTTACTAGTGCTAAACCCCTGGAGGGGCATATATATTCTGACTATTCAAGAATTTTTAGCCTCTAAGTAGCAAGAGTTACCCTATACTAGACAATGCATATTGTGATATCATGTGTATTTCTTACAAGTTTTGCGATCGCCTTCATCTAGTAACAACTAAGACGGTTGATTAATTATAGTTAATAAAGCACAGTTCATAGATGCTGTCTATGTAATAATACATAAACTGAGTGAGCGTCTACCTTTATTGCAAATGAGGCGATCGCTTCTTAAATTAAGATAGATCTAATACGTAAGTAGAGATTTACCTCGTTTGCCAGAGTGGGAAGTGATCGCTTATAAAATGAAGATAGTTAATAAATTTTTTTCAAATTGGCATTTAATGTCAATCTATTTAAAATATTCTTGATTTTCAAGGGGAGCATTAGATATGGATATGCAAGTCTTGAGAGAGCGTGCGGGCCTTAGCCGTGCAGAGGTTGCCTTCAGGCTTGCAATCAGTGAAACCAGTGTTCGCAATTGGGAGGCTGGGCGTACTGAACCGACAATGACGCCAAAAAAATATTTAGATGCTTTGCGTCTGTTCAAATGTACACCTGAAGAATTGGCAGCGGCAAGTGAAAAGTCAATTAATCAGCGGCATAAACGCAAACCAGGAAGACCGAAACGCTTTCCTGATAATCAGGTATCTCACGTGACTGATTCACCAGTTTGCAACTGATTACGCGCTAGATAAACTTTAGTAAGTACCTTCTTCTGTGTCGATACTTGAGAAAAGCTATAAAATCTAACTTATCCTCTCGCTTACTTCAGTGCAGTTATTTTAGAGTAATCGACTAGATGATTAATACTAATGTACTGGAAATTAACTTCCTAACATTTTTTATTGTTAATGAGTTTTAATTACTACTGTATTAGCATCTGTTGGTGACTAAATTTTTCCTGTACAAAGCTGCTCAAACTAGCAAAGTTGCTCCATCTTTCTAATACATTGTCAGTGCATAATTTACAGTATATTTACGTCTATTTTGGTTTGAGGAACAGCTTTGGTATAGTTATCTCGATAATTACTTCCTGCCTAGAGGCAAAATAGCAATCAGAGAGGAGAGAAATGAAAAAGGTAAAAAGATTTTACCTTTTATTTTTTATCCTCTGTAGCTTGGAGCGATTAGTTCAAACAACCTAATCTCTAACTAGTGCGATCGCTCACGGTATTTGCCAAAACGGCACGATAAAATTCTAAAACCATAATCGTACTAAAGGTCTAAATGGCAGAAACACTATTTTTCAACGCCTTACGGGAAGCCATTGATGAAGAAATGGCGCGTGACTCCAGTGTCTTTGTTCTCGGTGAAGACGTAGGACACTACGGCGGTTCTTACAAAGTTACCAAAGACCTATACCAAAAGTATGGCGAACTCCGAATTTTAGACACCCCCATCGCCGAAAACAGCTTTACTGGCATGGCAGTAGGAGCCGCCATGACTGGGTTACGACCCATAATCGAAGGCATGAACATGGGCTTTTTACTACTGGCCTTCAACCAAATATCCAACAACGCTGGAATGTTGCGCTATACTTCTGGCGGTAACTTTAAAATTCCTATGGTAATTCGCGGCCCTGGTGGTGTAGGACGGCAGCTAGGAGCAGAACATTCTCAACGACTAGAAACCTACTTCCAAGCTGTGCCAGGTTTGAAAATAGTCGCCTGCTCTACACCAAGAAACGCCAAAGGATTACTAAAATCTGCGATCCGCGATGATAACCCAGTGTTGTTCTTTGAACACGTTCTGCTTTACAACTTAAAAGAAGACCTGCCAGAAGAAGAATACCTGTTGCCCTTGGATAAAGCAGAAGTTGTGCGTCAAGGAAAAGATGTCACAATTATTACTTATTCCAGAATGCGGCATCATGTGATGCAAGCAGTAAAAACTCTGGAAAAAGAAGGTTATGACCCGGAGGTAATTGATCTAATCTCACTCAAACCGTTAGATTTTGACACAATCGGCGCATCAATACGAAAAACCCATCGAGTGATTGTTGTGGAAGAGTCCATGCGAACCGCAGGTATTGGAGCAGAAGTTATTGCCTCAATCAATGACCGCTTGTTTGATGAATTAGATGCGCCAGTACTGCGGCTTTCATCCCAAGACATCCCCACGCCTTACAACGGTAATCTGGAGCGATTGACAATTGTCCAACCAGAGCAAATAGTCGAAGCCGTAGAAAAAATGGTAGCCCAGCGAGTTTAGGCACTGGGGATTGGAGACTGGGGGACTGGGGGACTGGGAACAAAGAGAATAACCTATCCCCCATGCCCAATGCCCCATGCCCCATGCCCAATTCCCAATCCCCAATGCCCAATGCCCCATGCCCATCCCTAACTCATACTCATAACTCGATAAAAGAGCGCTATTATAACCTTTGTCAGTTGCGAGTTATGGTATGCAAAGACAGCGATCGCTATTAGTCTTGATTTTAGTCTTGGTAATCGCCGCTATTGCGGTGATTGCCACAATTCCCATACCTTTGGGGCTTGACTTGCGAGGAGGTTCACAGCTAACGATTCAGGTGAAACCATCAGCAGAAATTCCCAAAATCACCGAACGAGAATTGGAAGGTGTAAAGAAAGTCATCGAAGGTCGGATTAATGGCCTCGGTGTTTCTGAGCCAGTGATCCAAACAGTTGGTACAGACAAGATATTAGTGCAACTACCAGGGGTCAATGATCCAGAGCAAGCCGAACGAGTATTGGGAGGTACAGCACAGTTAGAGTTCCGTACACAAAAGCCGAATACAGAAACCCAACTGTTTGCTTTCCAAACATCACGAGCCGAATTGAAAGTAAAGCAACAAGAGTTGCGAAAGAGCAACGATAAAGCAGCAATTACTAAAAATCAAGAAGATTTACAGAAAAATAATCAAGCGATCGCCGAATTGTTTGAAAGCACCAACCCACCGCTAATTGGCAAATACCTCAAGGATGCTTATGGTGAACCCACTTCTCAAGGCAGCAATTGGAATGTTGCCATTCGCTTCGACCAAAAGGGTGGTGAACTGTTTGCGGAACTGACCAAAAGCCTCGCTGGTACTGGGCGTAGCATCGGCGTTTTTCTAGACAATGAACTGATTAGCTCTCCTGTTGTCGGCCCGGAATTTGCTGCCACTGGTATTACTGGTGGCTCCGCCGTCATTACAGGCAGGTTTACAGCACAAGAAGCTAACGATTTAGGTGTACAGTTACGCGGTGGGGCATTGCCCGTACCAGTAGAAATTGCAGAGATCCGCACTGTTGGGGCAACTCTGGGTCAAGACAGCATCACTAGCAGTATCTATGCTGGTATCGGTGGACTGACTTTAGTATTAATATTTATGGTGGTGTACTATAGACTACCAGGACTAATTGCCGATGTCGCACTACTGGTATACGCTTTGTTAACCTGGGCTATCTTTGCTTTATTGGGTATCACCCTGACTTTGCCAGGAATTGCCGGTTTTATCCTCAGTATTGGTATGGCGGTGGATGCAAATGTACTAATTTTTGAGCGGACGCGGGAAGAATTGCAAGCAGGCAAATCCCTATATCGTTCCATAGAATCTGGCTTTTACCGCGCCTTTTCTAGTATTTTGGACGGTAACGTTACCACAGTCATTGCCTGTGCTGCACTATTCTGGCTAGGGGCTGGTTTGGTGAAAGGCTTTGCCCTAACTTTAGCTTTGGGCGTAGCAGTAAGTATGTTTAGCGCCATTACTTGTAGTCGCACTTTCATGTTTTTAGCATATACAATTCCCGCACTGCGGAAACCAGAACTTTTCTGTCCGAACTTGCCAGTATCAAATAAGGCAGAGGTGGCGCGATGAAACTGAGTATTAACAAATCGCGATCGCTTTGGTGGACTATTTCTTGTGCCATTATCCTTGCTGGTATCATCTCAATGGTGATTTCTTGGCAAAGCCCGAACATTCGCGCACCCCTACGCCCCAGTCTGGATTTTGTCGGCGGTACACGATTGCAGTTTGAACGAGATTGTACTAAACCAGGTAATTGCGATCAGCCTATTGATATCAATGTCGTCCGAGAAGTAGCTAAAGAACAGGATCTGGGCGATAGCAGCATCCAAATTGTTGCTGACAGAGGAACAGGCGCAGAAAATGGCATATTAATTCGCACAAAAAACTTGGCTCGTGAGCAGCGTACCAACTTGCAAAAGGCTTTAAGTGAAAAAGTCGGCACTTTTGACGAGCAAAAAAACCAGCTTGACACAGTTGGCCCGACTCTAGGGGCAGAACTTTTTAGATCTGGAATAATAGCTCTGATAGTTTCTTTCGCAGGCATCATTATTTATTTGAGCTTTAGATTCCAGTTGGATTATGCTGTGTTTGCGATCGTTGCGCTATTTCATGATGTCTTGATTACAGCAGGAATTTTTTCGATTTTTGGTTTGGTACTAGGTACTGAAGTAGATAGTCTGTTCATCGTCGCCCTGCTGACAATTACAGGTTTCTCTGTTAACGATACCGTGGTAATTTACGATCGCATTCGTGAAACCCTGAAAATAAATCCCAATCGACCAATCGCTGACATTGTGGATGATGCGGTAAACCAAACTTTAGCAAGGTCTATTAACACGACCTTCACTACAATGCTGTCATTGTTTGCTATCTTTCTGTTTGGCGGCGAAACACTAAAAAACTTTGCCTTAGCTTTAATTATTGGCTTTACGGCGGGGGCTTATTCGAGTATTTTTATCGCCAGTACTCTTCTAACTTGGTGGCGAGAGCGCAGTGGTTCATCTGAGGTGGTGGCTAGTGCTGAATCGATTGATACATCTGCTAGTAATTAGTTGTTTGTCAAAAGTCAAAAATAGGAACGCGATTATACTCTTACGATAAGCAGCGCTAGAAGTGAGCGTAGCCGAAGCGTAGTCGTAACAAAACTTACAGCCTATGGAACAATCCGAACAACTTCCAGTAAATGACCCAGCTTTCGCTCAACAAGTACAAAGGCTACACCAGCTGACAGTATACGGCAGGTGGCTGTTTGTTTGCTGTTTGTGGCTAACCATTGCACCTGTTTGTCTGTGGGATTTACGTAGAGAAATTGCTCTTTGGCAACAATATTTTACTTGGGTGGCGGTGCGATATGGACTGTTCTACCATCCACTGTCTACTCTAGGTTTAGGCTTTTGTATTGGGATGACTGTTGCGGTTTTAGTTTGGCAAAGTCGGAATATTTTAGTTGGACTACCACAACAGGAAAAGCAACGTTTAGAAAAACAAGTTTTTCGGATCCGCCAGCAAGGAGCAACTCATCCTTTATGGAAGTGGGTTTGTCATTAAATATTTGAATGGATGATGAAATTTTAAAATAGTTGTTTGTAGATAAATATTCAGCGCTTTATAGCAAAATATGACTTAACAATAACCAAGATATTGCCATTAGGTGCTGTACATGAACTCTCCTCAGCTTCAATTTAGCGATCGCAAGTCTGAAATTGATCTTTGCCAACTCCAAGAACTGTTAAATGTTTCAGCTTTCTGGGCAAAAGGGCGCAGTCTTGAAGATTTAGGCATAGCCATTGCCAATAGTGATCCAGTAATTTCTGTCTCGCATGGAGACCGACTCATTGGTTTTGCTAGAGCTATATCCGATGGCATATATCGTGCCACGATTTGGGATGTTGTCATTCACCCAGAATATCGTGGTAGTGGGGTGGGAAGTAACTTAGTAGAAACCGTTTTGAGTCATCCCCGCATGAAATGGGTTGAGCGTGTGTATCTGATGACTACTCACCAGCAGGAGTTCTATGAAAAAATTGGTTTTGAACCCAACACCACTACCACGATGGTATTGTGCAGCCGAGCTAACCTTGTTTCCCTTTCTGCTCAAGAAGTGCAGCTTCAGAAATCACTAGGGGGATAGAGACTTGCAGTCTAACAAGCTCCTGCTCTGGTTCTTTAGAAATTGGAGAAGGCAAGATTTCCAGCTTTCCTCCCATAACTTCCACCAAAGTTTGATTAAGTAATAGCTTCATTCCTGGGGAAAGACCAGCGTTCTCTGCGTCCGTCCGAGATAACTTGTCTTCAGACTTGATCAAATCAATTGACTCACTCCAGGATATAGCGTGAGTTGGCACATCCAGCCAAATGTAAGCCAAATTACTTGTAGGTATAATACTACTAGAAATATAGATACTGCCTTCTTCCATCTGAGCAATAGCAGTGTCTACTAAATTTATTAATACTTGGCGCAGCCAACGGTGATCTGCCAAAACATAAATTTCTGGATCTGCGGCGGAGATTTGTAAAGAAAAATTGCGATTTGCTGCCAGCATATAAGTTAAGTCATAAACCTCCTCCAAAACTTGGGCTAATGGTCTAGGCTGAATATCCAATTTGTTAGTACCATGTTCGGTTCTAGCAACGCTGAGAATTTCATCCATCAGTTTGAGCAATTTTAGTGTCCGCTCGTGAGCTTGGGCAATGAATTCTCGCTCCTCCGCTGGATTTTCACACAGATCTGACAAAATTAGTTGATGTAAGCCAATTAGACCATTGAGGGGCGATCGCAATTCATGAGTAGTCCGCGCCAAAAAACCAGCTTTAAACTGGCTCATTTCTCTTGCCATTTGGTACGCCAGCTGCGTTTGCTGAATTTGCTGCTGGATTAATGGGACATGCTGTTGATCTAATGGCGCTACTGGGGATGAGCTAGATGAAGCGTTTGATGATCGCGCAAATAACCAACGAAAACCCAACCCCAGTCCTAGTCCTACTCCTAGGTATATCCAGTTGCTCCAATTCATAATTTGCCAATTTTCAACTTGTTAATTGACCACAACAGCGCAAAATAAAGTTCCGGATTTCCCAGTAGAGACGTTGCAATGCAATATCTCTACAATGGCCTATCTGTCGCATTCCTTTTTCAAAAAGGTATAATTTATTCTGCCTCCTGGGAGTTAACCAAGTTACTAATAACGAAATTTAGCTACAAGATATCAGACCAAAACCAGCAAAACAACATTATAGCTATCTATTTCTGGTTCTCAGTTGATAAATCTAGCTTGACTGCACCTTGACGCAAAATTTGCCAACCTATCCCTGTCCATTTAGCAACGGTAGAAGGTACACCAATCCCAGGTACTTCATCCTGACATTCTATAGTTGTTAGAGTCAAAACCTTGGAGAACTGAGCCTCAATTTCTGCCATCGTTTGTAAAGGTGGCTGACCAGAAAAATTAGCGCTAGTGCTGGCAAGAGGGCCTGTGTGCTTCAAAATAGTTTGGGCGATCGCACTTTTTGGTACTCGGATACCAATTGTCGTCGGATCATTGGGGTTCATAACTTTTGGTACGCGATCGCTCGCTGGCAAAACTAATGTCAATGCTCCGGGCCAATATTTTTCTACTACTTGTTGCCAAATTTTATACTCATCTTCACTACCTTTGACATAAGGCCATAAATCTTTAGCGCTAGCTGCCATCAATATCAAAGGTTTGTCCTGACTACGTTGTTTAGCTGCAAAAATTAATTCTGCTTTCTCTGGTACAGCTGCCAGCGCAGGAACAGTATCTGTAGGAAAGCTCACTAAGAGACCGGCACGTGCGCCAGCTACTAGGGTTTTTAGAGAAACTTGGGTCATCTTTACAAAGTTAGGAGTCAGGAATCAGAAGTTAACCACTACTTCTCAACTCATAACTTTACACTCATTACTCACTAGTAGAAACGCGATTAATCGCGTTTCTACTGAATACAGGCCAGGGCAAAACGTTTAATTCCAGCTAAATCAGCGTGAATTTGAATGTTGCAGTAGCTACCTTGATTTTGCAAAAGTTCTCGTACTGCATCCCCTTGTCCTGCCATCATCTCAATCAGCCACACGCCACCAGGTTGCAAATAACTGGGAGATATTTCTATCAAATGGCGGATGCAATCTAAGCCATCAGCGCCACCATTCAGGGCTAGATGTGGTTCATGGTTAACGACTTCCGGTTGCAGGGTAGGCAAAATACTGGTGGGGATATAAGGCGGATTCGACACCATACCACTAAACTGACCTTTGAGGACTTTTAATGGCTCCCACCAGCAACCTTGATAAAATCGAATTCGGTTAGCGAAACCTAAATTATGGGCGTTGGTTTGCGCGATCGCCAGAGCTTCAAGACTATAATCAACGGCGTGAATTGTTGCCTCTGGTAAGACATCTGCTAGTCCCAGAGCGATCGCGCCACTCCCTGTACCCAAATCTGCCCAGTGTCCTGACACACTGCTAGCAGCCGCCATAGCTAGATCAATTAAGCACTCTGTTTCTGGTCTAGGAATCAAAACAGCACTCGACACTGCAATTTTAAACTGTCGCCAAGGTGTAACTCCCGCAATGTACTGCACTGGCAAACGGTCATGTAATCGCCTCTGCCAAAGTTGATCTAACTCTTCTAGAGGCTGCTCCATCTGAATCTGAGGCCAGTTTTTGAAAGACTCCAAACGCAGTGCCAAACGGTCTAACCCAGCTATTTCTTGTAGAAGCCAATCCACTTCTGCTGGTGCGACATCAGAGGCGATCGCCGCTTGGATTGCCTCATAACGCCACTGCCAAAGTTGTAAACCAGAAACTATCTTTGGCTGTTGCTCCGCCATGTCTTAACGTTGCTGGGGCTTTGCAGGCTGTGAATTGTTTCGATTGGGAGCAGCAGGAGTGTTGGGTGTGCTATTCCTAGGCAGTGTCTTGATATATTCTCTAGACTCTGGGGATGGCACTAAGACAACTTGATTCAACCACGGATCGTTTTTATCTTGCAAAGTTTTAATAACCCCGTCTACGTCTATTACTTGAATATCAGCTTTGGGGTTCTTTGACTTCACCTGGTTCAATAAACCTTGTGCGTCTTGCTTACTCAAAAATAGAGGAATAAGTTGCTGATTATCAGCTGTCAGTTTAATAGGTACATACCCTTTATCTGGTGCAAATCTGACAGCAAAAACAGGCACGCTCTTGAATTGAGTTACCTGTTGTCCACTTTGGCGCAGCAACTCCATTGCTCCCTTAATCTCTTGCTCCACAGGTTTAAAAGCAAATAAAAGACGGTTTGGTTGGTTTTTGCTTTGTTGCAATTGCTGATAAATCACTCCCATAGGCACTGGTGTCACTTGTAGGTTTTTCACCATTGCGTCCAGTTTAGGGTCTTTGCCTTTTGCATTCTTCAGTTCGTTAATAAAAGCTTGAGCTTCTTGCCGACTCATATAAACGCCTGTCACCGAACCACCACCTTTCTGCCCATTTTGACCTTCAGGCAACGCACGACTTAGCGGTAAACCTTTGTCGTTAGTAATCAAGTAAACAGGTACTGAGTCTAATTTCTCTTTTATTTGCTGTTCTGACAATGCCAGCACTGGCACACTTGCACCAAGTACTGTTCCTAGTAAAGTACTACCGATTAAACCCCATGTCGCGCCCCAGCGAACCAATGATTTCATAATTACTCCTCGTATCAAAAGTTCAATTACGTTAGATGAATGGTTGTATTTGCACAACACTAACTTGTTTTAGTTATATAGCAATCAACTTGAGTTGTAAAAAACTCATGGTAGTTGTTGACTGTTAACTGCCAATGGTCAAAAAATTGACTGTACTAAAGTTGTGTTTTCCTTTTTTTTCGCCTGGTTATTCACTGCGAAATGCTATAGATGCCTATTATATGTCTTCTCAAGCAGTGAAAAATTTCCATGACCTTGGAGGTGATAAACACCATTTTATTGTCTTTCTCTGACACGTGTGACGTCATCTCTTAATCAATCGTTCCACCTGCTGTTAGCTGAATATGTGATTGAATTTATACAAAACGCGGTTTTGGAAGTCATTTACTCCTTAGCTATCTAACGTACCTGTTAGTCTTTAAAATTCGGCATAATAGTAGAAAAGCAAGATTTGTCTTTGACGGTAAATTAAGCAATTTAAATGCACATTTTAGCAATAAAATCTCTAGTCAATCCCTAATTAAAACAGAGTAAATTTTAATTTTTTTATTTCACATATCAATAAACCCCAGATTTACTAATGTATCTGGGGTTTAATAATTTAATGTTATGTAAAATCGGGATGACAGGATTTGAACCTGCGGCATCCTGCTCCCAAAGCAGGCGCGCTACCAAGCTGCGCTACATCCCGTTAGATAAATCTATTTTTTAATGATTTGGTTTTCGCTCGATATACAAACAATCAGGTTTCAGACTTATTATATCATATCAAGCGGGTAATTGCTCACAATTTTTACTGTCTGTAAAGATGAAAATTAATCATATCCTTACACAAATAAAAATTGTGAGCCGACTTAAACTTTACATAAAATTTGCTTGTTTGTCGGCTGAGTTGAGCAAAACTACACTAAAATTAACAGATTTTCTCTATAATAGCTGATTTTCTTGACCAAAGCTGTTTTATTTGGATCGAGCATTAGTGAGGATACCAAAACATACCTTTGATCCCTTCTGGATCAGCCATAAACCCCATAGTTCGGTAGAAATCTACAACATGTGGGTCGGCGAAGAGAGTGACATTGCTAATCTCTTCGCTTCTAAGTTTTTTGAGCACGTATTTCATCAGTGCTTTCCCCAGTCCTTGACTTTGAAAGTCTGGGTGAACTACCACATCCCAAATGGTGGCATTAAAAGCATGATCCGAGGTAGCACGGGCAAAACCGATGAGCCGTCTCTGGTTTCCTCGCACTTGCCACATAGAGGCAACGAGAAAACTATGCTCAATGGCTTTTTTCACTTTTCTCAGAGGACGGCGCGACCAACCAACTGCATCACAAAGCTCTTCTAGTTCATACAGGTCAATATCTCGCTCCGTGCTGAAGACAATACGAGTCTCCTTTGGAGAGGCTTCGCCAACGCTGCTAGGGCTGGAGTTGCCCACAGTTTCCGCTGTATGCTCTTCAAAGGAGGTTGTCCTAGTTGTCGCTACAGATTCAGGAGTACTAAACCAAGTTTTCCAAAAACCCATGCCAACGCGGTTCGGGTAGTATAACTGAATTGGTTTCCACTCTCAAGAGTGTTGATTTACGTTTAACATAGCTAGTACCATTTCTTCCCCCTAATACTCAAAATTTTTCGGTTATTTTCGGGATTTGCAATGGTAACAGCTAGTTTGAGCGTGTTTCACACCAATCATTTTCAACTTTAGCATTTTGTTGTAAAGCCTAGGAGAAATTCGCCAAAAGGGAGGATATGAGAGTGAATTGTATATAAGTGAAGGTATTAAGGATTGGAGAACAGGGGCTGGATATTTGGAAATAATTTATCGCCAGCCCCTATCTTTGAGATATGGAAAAAAATTCTGTGAAGACACGTAGTGCGACACACAAGGCGTAATTATCTCAGGCAAGCGAATTTATTCGTAGGGCTATATCAATTCACTAAAATTACTGCTACAAATCACTCTCCCTGCCTGCCATCTTTAGCAACCTTAAGGTGAAACGGTATTACCCAGTCTTCAGTCCTCTAATGACGAAAGCAAGCGAGTCTTACACCTAAACAATGGCTTCTGGTTTAAAATCCTCGACACTGGAACTCCTAAAGCGCTTTAACCGAGCGTTTCCCCAGTTTTATGAGCAGTTTGTCAGCAGTGAGATTCAACTGCAAAATTTGCGACTAGCCTACCGTCTATATAAAACCAGACGCGCTGTTATAGAACTAAAACCTGAAGGTAGTAAGAGTGCTCTGCATTTTGCCTACCGTAACCAGTCTTTTCTCCTCAGCGATATTTTTGGTGTGCTGGCAGCTTATGGCTTGACTATCCACGGCTTAAGTCTATATGGTCAGATCCGACCACCGATGTTAGTTTTTATCAAGCTGCTGGTGTCTCGTGGCAGCAAAGCTCTGACCGATAAAACCGCAGAAAATGTCTGTCGCGCTATTCGCGAGGCTTTAGGAGGGCGGTTTGAGGTAGAAGAGATGCTAGCGGTTGAATTCAACCTTGACACTGGCTTAGAGCAGGTACAAACAGAGTTTTACGTCGATCCGGTCTTTCATCTTCCTGCATTAGTGATTGAAGCCGATAACCAACCAGGATTATTCTATAAAGTCATGTACGCCATCTGGCAGGAAGACCTGCTGGTAGTTAATGCCAATTTGTTGGTTTGGCGCGGACGTACACGTCTAATTCTCTACTTGTTGGGGCCGAATGAAAGCCTCATTCCTGAATATCTGGGTCATAAGATTGCTGAAGGGGTGCGACAAAGGTTACTGGGTCAATGAATATTTAAAAATCACTAAAGTTCTGAGCTGAGGATTCCTCTGTTACAAAGTTCTGCTCAGATTTCTCCAGAGGCGGAGCGTCTTTGGCTTTGCTCAAAATTCCAAATTTTTAATTTTTAATTTGCTTCTCCGATTCCGTATTTAGTCGCACCCGCTCTTAAGGGTACGATAAAAGTATGGCAAACATCGAAATATTGGGCGTTCCACACGCATACGAGCTAACGGCTCCCACGTCCTGCCCCCATGCTTTAGTGTTTATCCATGGTTGGCTCAATAGCCGTGGATACTGGCAACCTGTGATTTCCCGCCTATCAGCCGATTTGCAGTGCCTGTCTTATGATTTGCGAGGTTTTGGTGAGTCCCAATTCCATACGAAAACCGATTTTAGTCAAATACCAACTTCTATGAGCCTAAACTCTATTTGTAATAGTGTGGTTAGCTCATCTTTCGATTTTCTTTATACTCCTGCTGCCTATGCTCAGGATTTAACAGTCCTCTTGCAACAGATGAATATTACCAGTGCTTGGCTAATTGGTCACTCTTTAGGAGGCACGATCGCCCTTTGGGGAGCTGCTCAAATGCCTGAGTGTGTTAAAGGAGTTATCTGTATTAATTCAGGTGGTGGCATTTATCTTAAAGAAGCTTTTGAGCAATTTCGCTCAGTAGGTCAGAAATTTTTGCAAGTCCGCCCGCGCTGGCTGTCCCAGATGCCTTTGATTGATTTGCTATTTACCAGAGCAAGTGTGGCACGTCCCCTAGAGCGCTATTGGGCACGTCAAAGGGTGATTGATTTCGTTGTGGCTGACCCACAAGCTGCTCTGGGAACCCTGTTAGACTCAACAACTGAGGAAGAAATTAACCGCTTACCCCAACTAGTATCCCAACTTAAGCAGCCAGTTTATTTTTTGGCTGGTGCTGAAGACAAGGTTATGGAACCCAAGTATGTGCGCCATCTAGCTAGCTTTCATCCACTGTTCCAATACTGTGGTAATAATGTCATCGAAATTCCTGAGTGCGGACACTTAGCAATGTTAGAACAGCCGGATGCAGTTGCTGATCACATCAGATCGATAGTCAAGAGTCATTAATTATTGGGCATTGGGCATTGGGGATTGGGGATTGGGGATTGGGCATTGGGCATTGGGCATTGGTGGTTACAAAGGACAAATGACTGATCACTACTCAACAGGTTGATACAACTTCATCACCTGAGTAAGCCCTAACCTAGACTCAACGCCCAGTGTGAGGGGGGATGTATGACCACGGGATAGATGGTCAGTTGCGGCACAGCCAATCATGGCAGCGTTATCGGTACAAAATTTCAAAGCTGGGAATAGCACACGCAGGTTATTTTCAGCAGCTGCGGCTTGTAGGTTTTTTCTCAGACCGCTGTTAGCTGCTACACCGCCACCAACAGAAATCGTATCTAGACCGTAATCAAGAGCACAGGCGATCGCTCTTTTGGTTAGCGATCGCGCTACAGTTTCCTGAAAGCTAGCTGCTACGTCTGCCACTGGTATTTGCTCGCTATCTTTCTCTAACTGCTGCACTAAACGCAGTACCGCTGTCTTTAACCCACTAAAACTTGCATCATAACGATGATACCCGCCACCAGGTAATGAAACTTTTCCTTCTGGTAAGGTAAAAGCTTGGGGATTCCCTGCTTGTGCCAATTTGTCAATGACCGGCCCACCGGGATAACCTAGCTTTAATAATCGCGCCACTTTATCAAAGGCTTCACCCGCTGCATCATCACGGGTTTCTCCCAATGTTTGGTAATTACCACAATCTCTGACATAAATCAAGCTTGTATGTCCGCCAGAAACTAATAAACTCAAGAAAGGGGGATTTAAACTTGGCTCGCTCAAGTAAGTTGCGTAAATATGACCTTCCAAGTGATGAACGCCCAAAAAAGGTTTGTTGTGTACCATCGCCAGAGTTTTGGCAGCAGTTAACCCCACTAACAGCGCTCCTACGAGTCCAGGGGCACAGGTGGCGGCAATCCCGTCAATTTTCTCCCAGTCTAGTTGTGCTTGCTCCAAAGCTTGGGCGATCGCCTCATTTATCGTTGCTAAGTGCTCGCGAGAAGCCACTTCCGGCACTACCCCACCATACTGCTGATGGACAGGGATTTGTGAGGCTACGATACTACTGCAAACCTGACGATTGTTAACAATTGCGACGGCAGTTTCATCACAGCTGGTTTCTATTGCTAAAACGGTTGCCATTGAAAGTGCTGAGTCCTGAATAGTCGAGACGAATTCTTGCTTCTTTACTACCCTACAACAACAATTCTTATACTCAGAACCCGTTACTCAGTACTCAGTACTCAAGCAAAAATTGTTTGAGAAGCTTTAACTTTTATTTACTTAAACTTTACTCGGTTCCCACCCAAGAGTATGATGACATGCTAGTTATGCAAATAAACACTGTACAAGCCGCTTCGTTTTGTACAAAAAACTTTTTGTTTTGTAATAAAAGGAAACAACTCCATGCGACGATTGTTTGCTTTGATTTTAGCGATTGGTCTTTGGTTCAATTTTGCCCCTCCAGCAAAAGCTCTGGGGGCTGACCTTGTACCCTGTAAAGACTCTCCCGCATTTCAACAGCTAGCAGCAAATGCCCGTAATACTACCGCTGATCCTGAATCTGGGAGAAAGCGGTTTGAGCGTTATTCTCAAGCGCTGTGTGGCCCTGAAGGTTATCCCCACTTGATTGTTGACGGTCGTCTTGATCGTGCTGGAGATTTTTTAATTCCCAGTATTCTCTTCCTGTATATTGCTGGTTGGATTGGTTGGGTAGGACGTGCCTATCTGCAAGCGATCAAAAAAGGATCGGATGCTGAACAAAAAGAGATCCAGATCGATCTGGGCTTGGCACTACCGATCATGGCTACAGGCTTTGCTTGGCCAGCAGCTGCTGTCCAAGAATTGCTCTCTGGCAAATTAACAGCCAAGGATACAGAAATCCCTATTTCTCCACGTTAATTCAGCTTAACTAATTCACTTGTTTTGGAGACTAAATTCATGGCGGACAAAGGCGATCAATCATCCTATTTGATTAAATTTATTTCCACAGCGCCAGTGGCAGCTACTATATGGCTGACAATCACAGCAGGTATTTTGATTGAATTCAACCGCTTTTTTCCTGATCTACTTTTCCACCCACTGCCATAAGTGGAAAATAGGATGTAAAAAAGTTGAATGTCTAGTTTTAGTTTTGTACCTAAAATTAGGTAGTCGGGTAGCTTGTCTTATTTAGGTGAAATTATCACTCAAATAAGCAGTGAAAATAGTTTTATGAAACTCGTAATGCTGTTTACAGCTAGCGAGTTTCAGACTTTTGAAAACAGCTAAATTAATTTTTCTAAACTTCCTAGTTAAAAAACATCTTTGGCTACAATTATTATTAATATAAAAATGCCCCCATTCTAAATTTAGAGGCGAACATAAAAACATGGCGCAAGCAGTAGATGCATCAAAAAATCTCCCCAGTGATCCAAGAAATCGTGAGGTTGTTTTTCCCGCAGGACGCGATCCACAGCAGGGCAATCTAGAAACCCCGATTAATGCTTCTCCCTTGAGCAAGTGGTTCATTAATAACTTGCCCGCTTATCGCCCAGGTATTACTCCTTCCAGAAGAGGGCTGGAAGTTGGTATGGCTCATGGTTACTTGCTGTTTGGCCCCTTCGCTAAATTGGGGCCCCTGCGGGATACAGCTAATGCTAATCTAGCTGGCTTACTGGCAAGTATAGGCTTAGTTGTTCTTCTAACTGCTTGCCTATCCTTGTATGCAAGTAGTAATCCTCCTAAAGCACTTGCCAGTGTTACCGTACCCAACCCACCAGTCGATGCTTTTAACTCCAAAGAAAGCTGGAATAACTTTGCCAGTTCTTTCTTAATTGGTGGTATTGGTGGTGCAGTAGTTGCTTACTTTCTGACTAGTAATCTGGGACTAATTCAAGGTATAGTGGGTTAATTAAATTATTAGTCATTGGTCAATTGTTAGTGGTTCGTAGTGAAAAAATATCGACTAACGAAAGACAAATGACAAAGGACACAGAGGTTTTTCTTTGTGTCCTTTTTTGATTGTGTATGGCGTGTAGCATTTGCATTTGCTCCAAGACGAAATGCAATTTGATTAGTGGCTGCTGATAAATCTGGTGTAGGCCAACGTCGTTTCTACAAGCAACTTATAAAAAAGGCTGATGCCAGGTTTGAATCACACTTAGAACAATTGCAATAAGAGGAAAGGTGAGTTAACTATGGGGATAGTTAAGTAGTATAAGGAATCACCACCTTGAGTTGTTTTTAGTGTCTGTGTCTACTACTGGTAATTAACCCTCTTATATCCCGACACCAAACTGAGTACAGTTATACTGCGGGGCTGACGACGGCAAAGCCAAATTATCCAAATAAAGCCGCTTCAATATCTTTTAAAGCGGTTTCAAAATCGTCATTAACGATTTGAATATCAAATTCATCTGCGGCTTTAATTTCTTCTTGGGCGCAGCGTAGACGCCGGGCGATCGCTTCTTCAGAGTCCTGGGCGCGATTACGTATACGTTTCTCCAATTCATCAAAAGAAGGTGGCAAAATAAAAATACTGATGGCACTAGGGAAAGAAGCACGAATTTGTCTTGCCCCTTCTAACTCAATTTCCAGCACTACCAATTTGCCAGAGCTAATTTGCTTAAGCACAGCTTCGCGAGGAGTGCCGTAATAGTTACCAGCAAATTCCGCCCATTCTAAGAATTCGCCTTGAGCAATCAATGGCTCAAACTTGCTGCGGCTAATAAAGTAATAATTTTTGCCGTCGATTTCTCCTGGACGGGGAGAACGAGTCGTCACAGATACAGAATAATATAGCTCTGGATGACGCTGTAGGAGCGATCGCATTAAAGTGCCTTTTCCGACACCACTAGGGCCAGTCAAAACAATTAGCCTGCCACTTGGCGGGTATTCTTTGTTAGCACCACTCTGGATAGGTAAAACTTGCATCATCCGTTCAATCTGTGAATTAATCAATAAACATTATTCATTAGCCACTAGTCTTGTGTTCGTTACTAAGACCACTGTTGACTAGGGAATTTGTAGCACGGGTGACAGAAAACTTGTCTAATTCACATGGTACTGCTGATACGGTGCAAATAGAGTGAGGCTGTTAAACCATTCTTAATTAATTATCTACAGCCTGATGATCGCGGGAAATCACGAACCGATTCGCTACCGTTTCCGGTTGAATCGCTGACAGAATTACGTGGCTGGAATCGGTGATAATTACAGCCCTAGTCCGGCGTCCGTAAGTTGCATCAATTAGTTGGCCTCTGTCCCGTGCATCGGTAATGATCCGCTTAATCGGGGCAGACTCGGGACTAACGATAGCAACTACTCGCCTGGCAGATACGATGTTGCCAAAACCAATGTTGATTAGCTGAATATCCATATAAAAAATTGACACCAAACGCGGTGTGAGAAGCTTATAAGAAACTTATTCCCATGTTATCCCCAAAAATGGGAGTTAAAACGCTTAAATTCACGCCAGCCTTTGGTTTTAAATAATGTCTGCTTTTTTTTAGTGGTTTATCAGCTAAATTAACTTAAAATATACCCAAAGATATAGGCGATATTAGACTGATACAAGCTATTCGGCTGATGTAGATTTATTTTTAATCACAATCTGGTATGGAATTTGATGGAGAGCAAAATCGAAGCGCATTGCATTAAGATACCAATTTGGTTGTGCTGTACCCTATGCAAAACCTCAACGCCACTTTTGTTAATGTCAAAGCCAATCACTTCACATCCGTCGGCACTCAAGACTTTTTCAACAACCGAACCGATCATTCCTTCGTTGCCCGTAACCAATATTTTTATAAGTAACAATTTATACGAATAATTGCAAATTGTTGGTTTAGCTAAAACTTTTGCCAAATATGAATTAGTCTAGGACTTACGCATTGACAGAAAATACCAAACATGGGATATGAATTTCAGCCATTAGAGATTGGTTTTTCGACGCTTTTGAAGCGATCGCCAACCATCAAAGGGTAGTTATAAAAAGCCTGAAACAACCAAATTTAGTTAATACACATGATGGTCTATTTGTACAGTGCGTAAGTCCTATATTCTATGTTTTTAACAAGTTTTCTTGATTGAAAGTGTTTTTCAAATTTTCCCATCTTTGTCGCAGTCGCTTCAAGTCAGGAGCATGACCGCCATAGCGCCAGCCAACATAGGCTTGACAAATTTCATCTATTACCTGAGCGATCGCCGGAGCATGATGCTGGTGTGATATTTGGGCATATTCCAATGGTGTTTGTGCTGGATGTTTACCCAAACCTTTTTGGGCTGTCCATTGGAGCATCTGTTGATAAAGTTTTTCCATTGCTGGCAATTGATTCAACCATTGGCGGTTGCGCCATTCTCGCCACTGACCCCAACCCAGCCAACCTAAGAAAGCCGTTGTCGTCGCTAAGATGAAGCCAGTTAATACACCGAACCAACCTTGAGAAAATAAAGCTAAAAACCAAGCGATCGCCCTAGTTACCCAGCTAAATACTGTCCCAAACATATTATTCAGTAGACTTGTTACTGGAGAAGGTAGCCACCCTGCAATCCAGTGCCATAACTGGCGTAGCACGCTAAAAGTCTGAGTATCCTCAATTGACGGGGGAATCAGGGGATGAGTGGGAATTGGGTCAAAAGCAAACCAGCCATATTTGGGGAAATACACTTCGGTCATCGCGTAAGCGTCTGTATTACGAACAACATACATTCCCGTAAATGGATTAAATTCTCCTGCACTAAACCCCGCCACCAACCGTGCTGGGATGCCAATAGAACGTAGCATCACTGTAAGCACTGTCGAGAAGTGGTCGGGATAGCCTCCTTTGTGCTTGAACAAAAAAGCTTCTACTAAATCTTCTTTTTCACCCAAATAAGGCAGTTCTAAGGGATTTTGGGGTAGAGAGTAGTTTTGCTTCAAGTATTGAGCTAAATAGAGAGCCTTTTCATAGGGTGAATCGAGTGTTTTAAATGACTTAGCTACCCGCTCCCGATTGTAGTTAGCGAAGATTTCTTCCGTGCGTTGCCGGACTTTTTCAGCAATTTCAGGAGGAATTTGTAGATAATAGTTTTTAATTTGCTGCGGGTATTTGGTTTGAGCTTGTCCTAATAAAGTGCGATCGCGGTATGGTACTTCGGAAATTACTGTATAGGTCAGGTCTTCTGATAATTCCACAGGCGATCGCAACCCGTCTTCTTGATCAACAGCAATTATTGGTGTGGGGAAATAAATTTCTTTAGGATAAGCCATCGCTGGAATCAGGTTGGGCAAATCTGACACCACTGTATAAGTTTGTACCACCTCTTTGGTTTTACCAGTGATCCAGGGTGGGGAAAGAAAAATTTGGTAAGACCAAGGCGATCGCTTAATGGTCGTAACGTCTTCATTACGAGAAACTTCCCATCCCTTACCTGTATAACGGTCAAATCCCAGGACTCGCCAAAAACCCTCGGCTTGCGATCGCACCCGCATTACAACTTTAGGTGTCATCTCGCCCCGAAGATTTTGGTTAATCTGGCTATTAAAACCGTAATAAAAGCCCTTATCTACTTTTCCTGGTTGGCCGGTTTGGCTTTGCCTCGTACCACTACTACCCCCCTTATTACCATTACCTTGGCGGACATAACCGGGATTGATAATGCTACGTCCTGTAAAATCTCCTTTTACTCCGATAGGAGAACTTACAGGAAACATCCGTAATTGGTAGCCAGGAAAACGAGGCAAAATAGCAAAAATTGCCAGCCCCAGGCTGACAATTATCAAAAAATTAAGAATTAAAAGTTTTATATTTAAACTTGAGAATTTTCCCTTTTGGAATATTTCTTTTTTTATTTTTAATTGCTGTAAACCTAAGCGTGAGCGGTAATCTAGTACTAAAGTTGGCAGAGCGATCGCTAAAAATAACAACAGCATCGGTGCAAAGGCTAAGGTCTGACTCAAAGTCCCAGCCACACCTATTAAAATCAGTCCTATGACAATTGAATAACCTAAGTTTTTGCGGCGAGGTGTATCAAAGCTATGCAGTACTTGGAGTTGTATTAATAATTCTGCCAAACCCAACCGCGTATCATTCAATTCTCCCACTAACCGCCCAAAGAAGGCGCCCAGTGCTGCTAACATCCCTACAGCGATGCAGAACTTAACTGGAATATTGCCATAACCACGACGGTAGTAACTCCAAATCGCACCTACTATACTTAAAGGTAATGCCCAAGGGCTGAATGCAGTCTCAGCGGCAATATCCGTCGCTACAATTCCCAAAATAACCAACGCTAGCACTAGCACCCGCAAAGAAATTGAATCTTCCACTTCTGTTAAAGGCGACCCCTGCGTATGCCGCCAGTAATTACCTACAGGGAGACGCCAAAACCGATTCATCCTGGATAAGTTAAACATTTCGAGTCTCAGCAAAGCGATGATGTAGATGCTACGCGGACATAATACTTGAGACGGAACTGGACTCCTACCTGAAGCTACTACCCTTGAGAAAGCTTTCTTACCCTTTGTTTAGAAACTCTTCAGGTATTTATGGGGCCCTACACGTCTTATGTTAAATGTCCTTCTCAGAGCCGCTTTTCCTAAACCCCTAATGACCGTATGTTGAAAAATAGGATAAGCTTCAAAACCAGGAAAATCATCTTTATATATTGGATTGGCGTTGAATAACGTAGAGTGCTAGCGGTGGCAATTTAAGCTAAATGGTGGAACTAATCACAAACAACAGTGGCTGTTGGTCTATTTCTGGAAACTCAACTTCCAGGGTATAAGTCTGGCTCATCTGCCTACAGTATAATTCTACACTTAGGCTTTCGGGACTTGAAGACTGTGACGTTGCTAGAGTGCCATTTCCCTGAAGCGTTATAATTCCTTTCGCCGGTAAATCAGCCTGAACAAGCAACTTTGTCGAGTTGTTCAAGGACTGGCATTCTACCCTGATGCTAAGAGTACCAGCGCTAGTTAGCCATTGCCTTTCTACCACTGGATTAGTTGGTGAAAGTGGTAGAGTCAGATTTTCCAGTAGTTGTTTAGCAGCCAGCAACGACAGCGCCATTTGTTGACGTGGTAGTAAATCTGAGTAATCGCTTTGAATATTGGGCATCATCTCCAGGGTATCCACAGAGCGATAAGTGCTTCTTAGCACCAACCCAGCTATGTCGTTAAGTGTCTGGGACTCGTTGGGGAAAAAGCTCTCTACCACCTGAACTAATTTTGCCCCTAACGGTACTGAAGACGTGACCAAAGCTTGACACTGCTCTAGCAATTGCCGGAAAACTCTTTCTGGCAAGGGAATGGGCAGATTCAGCTTCGATTGCTGTGCCATCCACCCCCAGGTAGGCACTAGTGCGATCAATGGTTCGTCAACAAAATCAGGATAGTCTGTTAATTGTGTTTCCCAAGGAAACAACGGTGGGTGGTCTTGGATTTGGATTTGTAACCGACGCTTAAGGACGGCTTGGAAACGTTCTTGCACAGTAGGAATTTCTCCCAGTTGAAAGGTTTGGGGTGTCCCTCTCAATTTTTGCTGGTCACTTTTTGGAGTAACAGCTTCGTTGAAAGGGTTTTCCACCCCGTCAATTTCCTTACACTCTACCAAAGGCTGCTCGTAGTTTTTGACATTATATGTCATTAACCAATCGATAAACTGGTGTTGTAAGGATTCTGAGTCACTATTCATGAGTAGATGCACCTGATCCGGACACTAACGAGTTACGAATTTCCCAGGCTTGTTCAAGAATCTTAAACCACCGTTTTTGAAGTTGTGCCATTGACAGTCCCAAAGTTTTTGCGATTTTTTCATCGGGTTGTCCTTGTTGCTTAAACTCTAGTAAAGAACGCTGTTTATCGTCCAACTGTGATGTGTATAGTTGCCATTGCTGGGGAGTTAAGCCCAAATTGGTGTGCAGAGAAGCTTCCAACCACTCGTGAACTAGTTCCCAGCGATGCAACAAGGCAAACCGAATTAAATGATACTTGAAGCGCTGCTGTAAATAATCTCTCTGACGAGAGGTTAAACCTAAAACCGACTCAATTTCTTGTGCTGATAAATCCTGGAGGCGGAGGGAAAAGTAATCAGCACAGTCAGATTGTTCCCGTTGTTCGAGATAATCCATTAATTCCGTAATTACTACGGAGCGTAACGTATCTTCTTCTGGTTCAGGTTCGGATTGTGTCGCCATCGTTGAGCGCAGTTGTTGAACTGCTGGCTCTTCCCAAGAACCATCGGCTTCGTTGCTGCTACCTTCTGCTGCTTGTTCAATGTCTACGCTGGTTTCCGGGGGTTGCTGTTGGGAGAAAGTTTGCGCCCGCAAAATAATTAGCTGCTGCTGACGACCTGGTAAGGGAATGCGTCGTTTGCCATAGCGCTCGGTAAATGCCATGTACTCTGCCAACTCTAGCAGTGTTTGGGGACGATAAGTGGCGCTGAGTTGGTTTTCCCTGCGGAAAGCGTTTAAAGCCTCGAGATAAAAACTCTGTAGAAAATCTTCAATTATGGTCAGCCGACCTTGATAGCTCAATTGCCTCTGAGGCGGATTAATGTAACGATAGATAATCGCACTCAAAGTACTATGTAATTCTACCCTTCCCCGATTTGAACCCAACAGATAGTACCTGAGACACTGTTGCAGTCTATGTCGAGCAAGGGTCATTGCCGAATTTTCCACAGCACCGGAAGCTTGGATACGTTTGCTTTCACTGCAAATCCGGTAGACTTCGGCGTTAATTCGTGTCGCCACATCGTGGCAATTCTGTTCCGAAGCCTTGGTTGACTGCTGAAGCTCCTTGAATAGGAGTTGAAATATCACCTCCACGCCGATAGAATTTTCTCCCAGAATAGTTGCTGTTGCGGCTGAATTCATAGTCTCGGTTTTTTAAAGGCCCTAACATACTTAAATACAACCTGTGCGACCGTGGGTATTGGCTTTGTGTGTTTTGCGTATAAGCTAAACGCAGACCAATCCTGCGTTGAGGATTTGGCTTGATTTATTGTTCCCAACTCTGTTTAGATTATTCACACTTTAGATAAATGTTATAGCCATTACCCAGGAGCCGTTTACAAGTCATTATGGATTTAGAAGCACAAATTCAATTGCTGATTGACAATGCACCCCATGATGGTGTTACACCACAACTTATCGCAGCAATCGCCCCTGCGCTCAGCGCGATCGCTCAAAAGTTACGCTATCCCCAGTACTATATTCTTCAAAGCTTGAAGGAAGATTGGGTTCTAACTACATTGAGTAACCGTGCAAATCCAAAATTGGAAAAGCGCGTGATTTATGCTTTTCCTACCTTACAGGATGTCTCACTAATCTCCTCTGCTGGGCTTGACCCTCAACTAATAGCTACAGCCATTCCTGTTGTTAATATTTTGTTCCAGTTAATGGCATTAGAACCCGTAGACAGCATAGTTTTTTTTGAAACTCCTGGTACTACTACCAATGCGATTGAAGTACCACGAACTGACCTGCAAAATCTTGTTCAACAAAAGCTGCAACAAAATAAATCACAGAAAAGCATACCCCCTGATATCGCTTAAGTTGATAACTAGGGACTGGGAAGTTGGATACTGGGAAAACTGCTTCCTAATCTTTAATTCCCCTTCGGGTTCGCAGTCATCTGCGGAGTAAACCCTCCTACAGCGCTGTCTAAGCAGTGCCCAGCCCTAGTTCCTAATAGAGCCGACTAAGATTATATTCGGCTATGTTAACCAATGCCTGGTGAGATTCTGAGGGTGGGAGAGCCACAAGATGCTCAGTTGCTAACTTAGCATGGTGAGCAGCTAATTCTTGCGATCGCTGTATACCTTGACTATCTTGAATCAGTTCCAGCGCCTGCTCTAAATCACCTTCTTGGGCAAACTGTCGCTCAATTAGCGCTTCTAAGTGGGGTTTTTCCTCTAAAGCAAATAAAACTGGTGCAGTCAAATGACCACTTTTGAGATCCGATCCCACTGGTTTACCCAATGCATCCGTTGTACTAGTGAAATCTAAAATATCATCCACAAGCTGAAAAGCTAGACCAAGATGACGCCCGTAGTTATACAAATGATCAGCTGTTTCTGGAGAAACTTCACCCAGTAACCCAGCTGCTTTAGAACTGTTGGCAATTAACGAGGCAGTTTTGTAATAGCTCTTTTCGAGGTAAGACTCAATTGAGATCTCAGTATTAAAGCGACTCAGTCCCTGCTGGATTTCCCCAGATGCCATATCCATAATCACTTCCGAAAGTAGTTTCACCACCTCCAGATTTTCCAAATTAGCTAAGTACCAAGATGATTGAGCAAAGAGAAAATCTCCGGCTAGTATGGCAATGCGGTTCCCAACCAAACTATGAATAGTAGGAACACCACGTCGCATATTTGACTCGTCCACTACATCGTCGTGTACCAAGCTAGCTGTGTGAATCATTTCCGTAATTTCTGCTAGGCGTCGGTGACGCGGTGTAATGTCTTGTTCTAACATGATCGCCCGCGATACCAGCAAGACAATTGCTGGTCTGATGCGTTTCCCCCCAGCCCCGAATAAATGTTCGGCTGCTGCACAGAGGATGGGGTGACGATTTCCAACTAGCTGTTTTAGGTTATCTGCTAGTATTCGCAAGTCTGCTTCCACAGGGGTAAACAGGGAGGTGGCTGGGGTCATGAATGGGCGGACTCTGGCTTAGGTTACGAAAGTTTACATATCCTACACTCATTTTAAGATAACCCTGTGCCAGCGCAAAGTTTTCATCAAGAATCCTACACTTATTACCCTTCAAGACTCTTGAGAACTGTATGTCAGAGTGCCTGTTGCTCGCAACAAGAACTTTCTTGTGCATTTTTCCTGTTTATGATTTGCTATCTCACACTGATTAGCCTTTAAATAAATGCATGTAAGCATTACCTCTAAAGTAGTAATGTGAATTTTTGATAATTTTCACAAGCTAATATTTTTATAGTTATGTCAATAAGTAATTATGCTCTATTTTCTTTCAGATAAGTCTCTTAGGTATTGAACTAATCTCAAATACCAATTTTCCATATACTGATACGTGGTTTGCTTAAAATTATGTTACGTATTTTTACATGTATGTACATTTTCTGACACGGACGTGATTTAAGTAGAGCAATATTACTTATTGACAAAGTCCGTTTTTGCTTAAAATTATTATAAATTTGATAAGATTTAGTTTATCCAAGCTTGAAGTCCAGTCATCTAAAAAATTTGAAATTTAGCAAACAAGTAGACTCAAAAGTCAGAGTCGTTGTGTTACGCTAAAATCTAGGGATTTTAAATTTATTCAGATATTCACTCCCTAAAAGTAAATCACCTACAGATGATTTTACTAAGTGGTGTTGTGAGTTTAAAATAACTCGTCGTTGGTTAAATCAAAGAAATTATTTCTCTGATTAAATCTAATGCACATGAAACTCCTAGGTAGGAGCTACACAACAATGTCTTTATAGAAAACCCTTCGAGTATGTTCTGTTTGGCATACTTAACGTGGCTTGTTTCTCCGTATGGGTACAAGAGCACCTTTGGTTAACCTAGTCGCCTACAGAAGAGCCAGCATGATTTTGGGGTTTATCTCATGTGTGGCTGGCGTTATAAACGTCTTCAGCGCATTTTGAGTGCAAGCGTTGTTCTTACCATAGTAGTGCTTACGAAAATAATGCAGACCAGCTAGACTGCTGAGGAGTGTAGTTATAAATCGTCAGTTGGCAATTTATAACTGCTTTAGGATATATGGTCTGCGAAAAACTAAATTCAACTGTAAATTCATTGACCGAAGAAAACTAGATTTCTACGGAAAATTTTGACATAGCAAATTACAGCTATCAAGAATGGACTTGGTTGGCTAGAGCTTTGCTGATTTTATTTATTATTTTTCATATTCATTTGACAAAAGTGCTGGGAGAACAATGATTTATGGAAGTATGTCTATGATGATTTTTATTTTAGCAGCTGGATATTTGTTTACAGTTTACCTATTATTAGCACTGGCAAAGCGAACGGTTAAAAAAACCATTCCTGCAAGTGTGCCTTCATTTACCATAGGTAAGCATGAGAGACCAGTAAGGACAACAACGGTGACTGAAGCAGTCAATAGTCAATAGTCCAGAGTCTAAATTTTGCTCTTAACTTTGACTAATGCCAATTATCCAACATGATCTTCTTAGATTTGGAAAACTGCGGGATCTGTGAAGCAAACCTCTTCAACCATTGGCGTATACCCTAGCCATTTTACTCCTGATTGGGCAAATTGTTGCGGACAACCGCTGACAGCGAAGCGAGTTGGTAATGGTAGGTGGGTATTCTTTAAGCCTAATAAGTCTAACTCTTGGGTACAAGCTGCCACAACATGGACAGCTGGGTCAACCAGCGTTATATGAGATGGGAGGAGCGATCGCAGTACTGGTGCAAGATGGGGATAATGGGTACAACCGTGGACTAAAGTGTCAATTTCCTGTTGCAGTAAAGGCTCTAGATAGCCTCGCGCTACTTCAGTAGTGTAGGGGTCGTGAATGCGGTTTTGCTCAATCAGTGGCACAAATTCTGGACAGCCAACTTGCCAGACTTGGACATTAGGATCAATTTCGAGAATAGCTTGCCGATAGGCATTACTCTTGGCAGTAGCTGGAGTCGCAATTACACCAATACGCTTTCCTTGTTGCACCGCTGCCCTTGCCCCAGGTAAAATCACTCCCAAAATGGGTATGCTAAATTCCTGACGCACAGTTTCTAGCGCGAGGGCAGAACTAGTGTTACAAGCCATAATCACCATTTTTACCCGTTGCTGTTGCAGCCAGGTGAGGATTTCACGCGCAAACTGTAAAATTTCTGCTTGTGAACGAATACCATAAGGAAGTCGAGCCGTATCACCAAAGTAAACAATTGATTCATTGGGGAGTTGCCTATATACTTGCCGCAGTACTGTAAGACCGCCCACACCACTATCAAAGATGCCAATTGGGGCACGTTGGGGTTCTTGCTCAGAAAAATCGTAAAGATTCCCTTCAAGGATGGAAGATGAATACACAGGCAGATGTTGATTTAGGTTTTTGGATTTAAAATATAGAACTTAGCAGAAAATTTACCACTTAACCACTAAATACTACACACAAAAGAAGTCTAGATACTACCTCTTGAATTAGCTAGTTATACTACATTTTACCTTTGTTGTAAGTATTTCAGGACGCCACGAGCGATCGCCTCTGCCATGCGATTTTGATACTCTGCTGTTCCTAATCTGGGATTATCCTCCCGACCGGACATATAACCTGTTTCCACTAAAATTGAGGGCATAGAGCTTTTCCTGAGAACGTAGAATCGGGCTTTACGCGTTCCCCTATCTTTGATGGTATCGATATTCTGGAGAATAGATTTGCGAACTACTTCAGCCAAAGCATAACCACTGTCGTAATAATAAACTTCTAATCCATTCACATCTGGACGACCATCAACCGAATTAGCATGAACGCTGACAAATACAGTCGCGTTAACTCGCTCGGCGATGTCTACCCGTCCCTGAAGTTCTACAAAGAAGTCAGCATCCCGTGTTAATACTGCTTGCACACCATTTTGCTCTAAGATTGCTGCTATTCTTCTGCCTATTGGCAGGACTACATCCTTTTCTAGCAGTCCGCTTAGATCAGGAGCTCCAGAGTCCTTACCGCCATGTCCGGGGTCAATAACTACTAACAATTTCCCTCTGGGAACTGAGGGACGCGGCTGCTGTGATCTTGGCTGAGGATTATCTGTAGGTTCTGGGAATGGTTCCTGGTTTAATGATGGCAGGGGTGGTAAAGCAAGGGTCGGTGTGACCCCCCGAGAGCTTTGTAATTGTAGAGCCAAAAGCTGGTCACTAACCTGGTTAAGTTCACCAATTTGCACTCCAGCAGCAGGTTGGACTAAAACAATCACAGTATCAGGTTGTTGTGATTGTAAGCGTACGCGCAGGATAGGGCTATTAGCATTAAAAGCAGGGCCTGTGACTTTGGAAGCTAACTTAGCATTAGGAATAGTAATGCGGAACAAACCAGAGCTTCTATCCCACCCTCCTCTAGCAGATAAAGTTTGGTCGCCTCTAATTAGTAGTTGTGTACCATTACCAGCGAGTTCCACAGACTGAATCGTAGCAGGTGAACTGGTAGTAGTTGGTAGGGAGCGTGGACTATTACCTCCAGGCAATTGAGAAACACTACGACTAGGTATAATCACGAAACCACCAATACTGCTCTTAGTTGCCCGCCAGTCAGGACTATTTTTGTCCACCTGCAACGTCATGCGAACAACAGGTGGTCTTGTTTGCTGTTGAGTGAATTGGATGCTACTGACACCATAGCGATTAATCGACACATCTTCCTGCCCTAAACTTGGTGATAAAGATGCGCCAGCAATATCTATGTTAATTACTCTTTGATCATCGCTGCGATTTACCCGAATCTGAGGATTACCACCACTGGTGCGGATAAAAAAACCATCGCCTGTGATTCGCAAGTTCTCAACTTGAGTCACGCCTGCTACTGCAGTGTTGACTGTTCCCTTGTTGGGTGCGTTCAGAACAGGATCTGTCACGACATTATAAATATTTCTTGGAGAGAACAAGGGCGTAGATATCTTTGGGGGAGGTACTGTAGCTGGCACTTCTGTTTGCTGACCTCCAATATCCATTGATGAGACTACCTCTTCAACTTTGGGCGTGGGTAATTGCACCGTCCACCGACTACCAGTATTTCCGATAAATTGCACTCGTTTGGGGTCTAGAGTATAACCGGGAGTGAGTTCGACAACTATACGCGTTGTTTGTTGGTCAAATTGCCCAACACGGATAGAGCGAATTGCACCCCCGACTTGTTGGGTTAGCTGCTCCCGCCCAAATGTGGTTTCTGGCAAATCAATTACCAGACGAGTCGGGTTGAATACTAATTGCGCTTTGGGTTGAACAG
>NZ_JADEXR010000147.1 GCF_015206995.1 aff. Roholtiella sp. LEGE 12411
ATAAGAGACAGGCATGGGGCATGGGGAAGAAGTAATAAAGGTGTACTGACTTTTTTTCCAAAATCAAATATTAGTCTTATAGCTAATAACTAAAGATAAAATGGTGAAGCCTGAAAACACAAAAGTCGCTAATCGCCTAAAATTTTACCTGTCACCATGTCTGTTAATTCAAAGCTATACGAAGGCAAAGCAAAAATCCTCTATACAACAGACGAACCAGAAGTCTTGTTGGCTGATTTTAAAGACGATGCTACTGCGTTTAATGCCCAAAAGCGTGGCAGCATCGAAGGAAAAGGAAAAATTAATTGTAGTATTTCCAGCCAACTATTTCAGCAATTGGAGGCCCATGGCATTAAAACTCACTTTATTGACAGCCCGGCTCCAAATCAGATGCGAGTCAGAGCAGTAAAGATTTTGCCATTAGAAGTGGTTGTCAGAAATATTGCAGCTGGAAGCCTGTGTCAGCAAACAGGGTTGCCGCTAGGCACAGTTCTAAAACAACCTTTGGTAGAGTTTTATTATAAAAACGACCAATTAGGAGATCCTTTGCTAACAAGCGATCGCCTGTACCTAATGGAACTAGCCACTGCGGAACAAGTGGACGCTATTATACATCTAGCATTAAAAATCAACGAGTTTCTAGGCGGCTTTTGGCAACGGTGCGGCATTATTTTAGTAGACTTCAAACTAGAGTTTGGTTTGGACTCACAACAGCAGTTGCTCTTGGCAGATGAAATTAGCCCCGACACCTGCCGTTTGTGGGATATAGCAGAAGAAGACTCTAACCGCCGAGTCATGGACAAAGACCGCTTCCGCCGAGACTTAGGGAATGTAGAAAATGCCTACCAGGAGGTTTTACAACGAGTGCTCAAAGCAGTAGAAAGTAATAATTAGTGAGCAAAAATAAATTAAACTCGTGTGGATTGTCATTTGTTTTTCGTCTTTTGTAACCAAATGACGAAGGACAAATGAGTGATTAGTTTGTGATGGTGTGTGGTCGTGAAGAGGAATGTAAATAAAATGCGTTTATCCCCCGTACTGGTGGCAGCAGTGGCAATTGCAGCCCCTTTGGGCGGCTCATTAAGTGCAAATGCACAAACCGCTGACAGTTTAAAACAGACAACAGAGGTTTCTACCCTAGAAACAAATCAGCAACTAGAAAAAGAAAGCGATCGGGTTCATTCGATTGAAAAGCTGAAATCTCGCCTTCAAGCAAAAGGGGTTTCAAAGATACATTCTCTCCAGTATCCATCTGTCAAGGCGTTAACAGTCAACTCAGCATCGCTGGCGACATCAGAGGTAATAGTGCCAACCGCCACGACGCCAATAATTGCACAAACTCCTCAAATAAACCCGAACCCTACTCAACAGCCGTCTCCTACTCCAGAAATTTCACCTCCAGCTACTCAGCAGCAAACACCTTCCTCAACCCCCAACAGCACTCCAAATCTGGAGAATGTCAACCCATCGGCGACACCTGTAGTTCCCACAACGCCAGGAAATACTCAACAGCCGTCTCCTACTCCAGAAATTTCGCCCCCAGCGACTCAACAACAAACGCCTTTCTTAACGCCTGGGATCACTCCAGGTCAAGAAAACTTCGACCCGCCCGCAGCAACACCTGTAGTTCCCACAACGCCAGGAAATACTCAACAGCCATCTTCCACACCAGAAATTCCATCCCCAGGAACTCAACAACAAGCACCTTTTTCAACACCTAGCACCACTCCTAATCAGCAGAACGTCAATCCGCCTACATTCCCTACAACGCCAGGAAATACTCAACAGCCATCTGCTGCTCCCGAAGCGATCGAACCGCGGGTGCTGGTGTCGGAAGTAGCAATTAGATCTCAAACAGGGCAATTATCACCAGAATTAGAAACCCAAGTTTATAGAGTCATTCGTACCCAACCAGGACGAACGACAACCCGCTCTCAATTACAAGAAGATATTAATGCCATCTTTGGTACTGGCTTCTTCTCCAACGTTCAGGCAACTCCAGAAGATACCCCTTTAGGAGTGCGTGTAAGCTTTATAGTGCAGCCAAATCCTGTTTTGACTAAGGTGCAAGTGCAAGCGAATCCTGGTACTGGCGTGGCCTCTGTGATCCCAGCTAATACAGTGGACGAAATCTTTCGTGAACAGTACGGCAGAATCCTCAACTTGCGTGACTTGCAAGAAGGTATCAAGCAGTTAACCAAGCGATATCAAGATCAAGGTTACGTCCTAGCCAACGTAATTGGAGCGCCACAAGTTGCCCAAAACGGAGTTGTGACACTACAAGTAGCAGAAGGTGTAGTCGAGAACATTAGAGTCCGATTCCGTAATAAAGAAGGTCAAGAGACAGACGAGAAGGGACAACCGATTCGCGGTCGGACACAAGAGTATATTATTACGCGAGAAGTAGAGTTGAAGCCCGGACAAGTATTTAACCGCAACACGGTGCAAAAAGACCTACAGCGGATATATGGACTAGGGCTATTTGAAGATGTGAATGTCTCCCTAGACCCTGGTACTGACCCCAGCAAGGTGAATGTAATTGTGAATGTGGCTGAGCGTAGCAGCGGTTCTATTGCTGCTGGGGCTGGGATTAGTTCTGCCAGTGGACTGTTTGGTACTGTTAGCTATCAGCAGCAAAATCTGAACGGCAGGAACCAAAAACTGGGTGCAGAGTTGCAGGTAGGACAGCGGGAACTGCTGTTTGATCTACGATTTACAGACCCTTGGATTGCGGGAGATCCGTACCGGACTTCTTATACGGCTAATATTTTTCGCCGTAGTTCCATTTCGTTAATTTTTGATGGCCAAGATAACGACATCAGAACTTTAGGCAATCAAGAATCTGATGGCACATTCGACGATCGCGATCGCCCCCGTGTTCTCCGTCTAGGTGGCGGTATCACCTTTACTCGTCCACTGAGTGCCAATCCCTACCAAGCTTCCGAATGGACGGCTTCAGCAGGTTTACAGTATCAACGAGTTTCCACCCGTGATGCTGATGGCGATCTAAAAAAAGAGGGAGCGGTATTCAATGATGATGGAACCCTCCGCCCTGGTACAACAGTTCCCCTGAGCTTCTCAGGGGAAGGTGAAGACGATTTACTACTAGTTCAACTAGGAGCGCAGCGCGATCGGCGTAATAACCCCCTGCAACCCACCAGCGGTTCTTATCTGCGTTTTGGGGTTGATCAATCAGTACCAATAGGCTTAGGCAGCATTTTTCTTACCAGATTAAGAGGTAGTTACAGCCAATATCTACCTGTTAGCTTTACTAACTTCACTAAAGGGCCACAAACCCTGGCGTTTAACTTGCAAGCGGGAACTATTCTTGGTGACTTGCCGCCCTACGAAGCCTTTACCCTTGGTGGTAGTAACTCCGTACGTGGTTATGAGGAAGGAGCATTAGGCAGTGGGCGCACCTATGTGCAAGCATCCGTTGAGTATCGCTTTCCAGTTTTCTCAGTAGTCAGCGGCGCACTATTTTTCGATCTTGGTACTGACTTGGGAACTAGTACCAGAACAGCTGAGGTATTGAACAAAAACGGCAGCGGCTACGGCTATGGTCTTGGCGTGCGCGTGCAGTCCCCACTAGGGCCAATTCGCATTGACTATGGCATCAATGATGACGGTGATAGCCGCATCAATTTTGGTATTGGCGAAAGGTTTTAAGTTAGTTAAGAGTCCAAAGTCCAAAGTCAAGAGTCTAAAGTCAAAATATTGACCCTTGACCTTGACCAATCTGTTCTCTTATTGGCTTGCTAATTTTTACATTTGCCTCAATACTATTCCGATACAGGTATTAGTGACATTTTTAGTCACATATCAGGGTTTGGCTAAAACTGATTATGAACACTACCAAACGAAATATATTAAATTTTCGTCTATGCAACAGCACACTTTAGCTGCGGAAATCACCCAAACAGGAGTAGGGCTGCATAGTGGTGTCAGTACTCATGTACGGATACTACCAGCGGAGGCAGGAAGTGGGCGCTACTTTGTGCGGGTGGATTTACCGAATTTACCGATTATTCCAGCCCAAGTTGCGGCAGTTAGTCAAACTGTTCTCTCAACTGAGTTGGGTAAAGGTGAGGTAGTTGTTTGTACAGTAGAGCATTTGCTGGCAGCACTTGCGAGTATGGGTGTGGATAACGCCCGCATTGAAATTGATGGCCCGGAAGTACCGCTTTTAGATGGTTCGGCTAAGGTGTGGACAGCTAACATCGCCCAAGTTGGCTTAATATCACAACCATCTACTAACAATCAAATTTCTTTGGCTGTTCAAGAGCCAATATGGGTCTATCAAGACGATGCTTTTGCTTGTGCTCTGCCTGCACCAGAAACCCGCTTTAGTTACGGTATTGACTTCGCTCTGCCCGCTATTGGTAATCAATGGCACAGCTGGTCGCCAACTGCTGATCTCGGAAACGCTTCTGCCAGCTTTGCTGCGGAAATTGCTCCGGCCCGCACCTTCGGATTGCTGCATCAAATTGAACATCTACAGCAGTCTGGCTTAATCAAAGGTGGCAGTTTGGATAATGCACTTGTTTGTGGATCTGAAGGTTGGTTAAATCCACCATTAAGATTTGCAAATGAGCCAGTACGTCATAAAATCTTGGATTTAGTAGGAGATTTGAGTTTACTAGGAACTTTTCCCCGTGCTCATTTCTTAGCGTATAAAGCCAGTCATAATTTACACATTCAGCTGGCGCAAAGAATTTTAGCTTTTCAAAGCTAAATTCTAAGCAATAAAAACCTTAAAGAAAGCGTTTTAACTTTCGCCTACTTAAGTTCTCCGATTAAAAATTAACCATACTGCCAATGTCAATCCTTACTGAAGTGAACAGCATCGATACAACAACACCGACATCTACCGAACAAGAAGCCACTAATGATACTAAAACTACATCTGAGATTAAAACAACTCTCGTCTCTGAAGAAATTCAGAAACTACTACCCCACCGCTACCCATTTTTACTTGTAGACAGGATTATTGACTACGTGCCAAGTAAACGAGCTGTGGGCGTTAAAAACGTCACCGTCAATGAACCCCATTTTCAAGGGCATTTCCCAGGAAGACCACTGATGCCAGGAGTGCTAATTGTAGAAGCCATGGCACAGGTCGGGGGCATTGTCCTGAAGCAATTGCCAGGGTTTGAAGATGGACTGTTCGTTTTTGCTGGTATCGATAAAGTCCGCTTCCGTCGTCAAGTCGTTCCAGGAGATCAGCTAGTGATGACCGTGGAACTGCTATGGGTAAAACAACGTCGTTTCAGTAAAATGCGAGCTATTGCCGAGGTTGACGGTCAGATCGCTACTGAAGGCGAATTGATGTTTTCTCTAATTAACTAAAAATTTGCTGTTGTGGTGTGAGTACAGCCGTGAAGTGCCCTTACTGAAACCTAAATGAGGATAGCAGTAAAAAACAAGCCACAAAAGCATCTGATAATTTATTGATTTTCGACGCCCTCTCTTCTCCTGACGGAGACGCTGCGCGAACACACTTAACTTGCTTTGCCCGACACTTTCGTTTACTCAATACTTTAAAGCTTAGTAACGCCAGTAGCCTCAATGGCAACCAAAGCACGGTAAGCCATTCCTAGAGGAGGGTTTCCCAAAGTTTGGAAACTGGCGAAGCCATTCCCTAAAGGAATGGCGCTGGCTGCTTAAGACAGTTCTGGAGATTCACCCTTGAAGACGCTTATTCATCCAACTGCTGTAGTTCATCCTAACTCGGAACTACATTCAACAGTGCAAGTCGGTGCTTATGCTGTGATTGGCGCACATGTAAAAGTAGGCCCTGAAACTATAATTGGCGCTCATGTAGTGCTAGAAGGGCCTTGTGAAATTGGGGCGCGAAATCAGATTTTTACTGGTGCAGCTATCGGTATGGAACCCCAGGATCTCAAATTTGTGGGAGAACCAACCTGGGTAAAAATTGGCGATCATAACCTGATTCGTGAGTACGTTACTATCAACCGCGCTACCGGTGCTGGTGAAGCGACGGTGATTGGCGACGGCAACTTGCTAATGGCTTATGTTCATGTAGCTCATAATTGCATTATTGAAGACCAGGTAGTGATTGCTAACTCTGTAGCTTTGGCGGGACACGTTCATATAGAGTCACGCGCTAGGCTGAGTGGGGTTTTGGGTGTCCATCAATTTGTGCATATTGGCAGACACTCAATGGTGGGTGGTATGACACGTATTGATCGTGATGTGCCTCCATATATGCTGGTGGAGGGCAATCCGGCGCGGGTGAGAACCCTGAACCTGATTGGACTTAAACGTTCTGGTATGAACTCAGGCGACTTACAAATCCTGAAAAAAGCCTTCCGCATTCTCTACCGTTCTAATTTGACCTTTAAGGACGCTTTGGAACAGCTGGAACTGCTAGGAGAAACTGAACAACTACAGTACTTACGTCGGTTCCTGCTACTTTCTCAGATGCCAGGAAGACGTGGTTTAGTACCCGGAAAGAGTAAACCCGGCGTGAGCGATGAGTCCTAGGTTATCTGTTAGGAGTTAGAAGTGAAATTTCATTGCTAATTCCTAACTTCTGAATTTTTAAATCTGAACTTCTAATTTTTAGTAATTATCAAATGCGGATATTTATCAGCACTGGCGAAGTGTCTGGCGATTTGCAAGGGTCGCTGCTAATTGCAGCCCTGAAGCGTCAAGCTGCTGCTGCTAGTTTGGAATTAGAAATTGTGGCATTAGGTGGCGAAAAAATGCTAGAAGCAGGGGCAACCTTGCTGAGTAATACCAGTAGTATTGGCTCAATGGGTCTTCTAGAAAGCCTGCCTTATATTTTGCCCACTCTCAAAGTACAACGACAGGCGATCGCCTACCTCAAGCAAAATCCACCTGACTTAGTGGTGCTGATTGACTACATGGGGCCAAACCTCGGTATTGGTACTTATATACAGCAGTATTTACCAGGAGTGCCCATAGTGTATTACATCGCTCCTCAAGAATGGGTTTGGGCAGTCAATGTACGTAATACTGCCCGGATTGTCAGCTTTACAGACAAACTGTTAGCAATTTTTCCAGAAGAAGCCCGTTACTTTCAGAAGAAAGGTGCAAAAGTAAGTTGGGTAGGGCATCCTTTGATTGACCGAATGCAGGACGCTCCTAGTCGCCAAAAAGCGCGGGCAAAATTGGGAATTGCATCAGAACAAACTGCGATCGCACTCCTCCCCGCTTCTCGCCGCCAAGAACTAAAATATCTTTTACCAGTTATTTTCCAAGCTGCTCAAACTGTTCAAGCTAAATTACCGGAAGTTCATTTTTGGATTCCTCTGTCTCTCGATATTTACAGACAGCCGATTGAGCAGGCAATTGAACATTACGGTCTACGCGCTACAGTTGTATCAGGTCAGCAAAAAAAGGAAGTATTTGCTGCTGTTGATTTCGCCATCACTAAATCTGGTACTGTCAACTTGGAACTTGCTCTGTTAAACGTGCCGCAAGTTGTAGTTTACCGCCTGCATCCAATTACTGTTTGGATTGCCCGGAAAATTCTTAAAGGTTCTATACCTTTTGCCTCGCCACCCAATTTAGTGGTCATGAAGCAGATTGTACCAGAGTTTTTACAAGAGCAAGCCACACCAGAGAATATTACCCAGGCAGTGATGGAATTACTGCTAAATCCTGCACGCAGAGAGCAAACTTTGGCAGATTATGCCCAAATGCGGCAGTGTTTGGGAGAAGTGGGAGTGTGCGATCGCGCTGCTCAAGAAATTTTGCAAATGCTACCAAATAATTCGTAGTTCGTAATGACGCTCGAAGACTCGCTAACGTAATTCGTAATTTTAGATAGAAAATCAATTCACTTATTATGAATAAAATAAGTGCGAAGCATCTGTTTTTGCCTGAACCTACATTGATGCATGAGGCAATTACGAATTACTTAGGGCTTGCTTCTCAAAAGCGAGTATTATCAATTACGAATTATGTTGAGGTGTCATGGCTCATGAAGTGAGAAAACAACGACCGATCGTAGTTGACTTGTTCGCAGGTGCTGGCGGAATGACCCTCGGCTTTGAACAGGCTGGCTTTGATGTGCTCGCATCTGTAGAAATAGACCCCATTCATTGTGCAACACATGAGTTTAACTTTCCCTTCTGCTCAGTGTTATGCAAAAGCGTTGTGGATATAACAGGGGAAGAAATTAGAAATAGATCTGAAATTGGCGATCGCGAGATTGATGCCGTAATTTGTGGCTCACCATGTCAAGGATTTTCACTAATTGGTAAACGTGCTTTCGATGACCCGCGAAACTCACTTGTATTTCACTTTCATCGGCTGGTTTTAGAATTACAACCGAAATTTTTTGTCATGGAAAATGTTCGGGGAATCACAGTCGGCGAACATAAACAAATTCTCACAACCTTGATTGAAAAATTTAAAATTCACGGCTATCAAGTTGAAGAAAATTATCAAGTTCTAAATGCTGCTTATTACGGTGTGCCACAGTCTCGTGAGAGATTATTCCTCATAGGTGCAAGGGAAGATATCGAGTTACCGAAATATCCTCAGCCGATTACCAAACAAGCGTTACCAAATAATTCTACATCCCAAAATTTATCTGTTCTTCCAAATGGCCCGACGGTATGGGACGCAATTGGAGATCTACCAGAAGTAGAAAAATATTCAGAATTACTAGAAAGGGATTGGGTAATCGCGGAGTATGGCAAGCCTAGTAATTACGCTCTCATACTTCGCCGTATCGGCACTTTAGCAGATGATTATTCCTACGAACGTGAATTCGATTCCCGAATTCTCTCTTCAAGTTTCCGTACCAAACACTCTATAGAAACTATTAAACGCTTTGCTGCGACAACTCAGGGGGAAAGAGAGCCGATTAGTCGCTTTCATAAACTACATCTTGCTGGTGTCTGCAATACCCTGAGAGCAGGCACAGATATGCATAAAGGTTCTTTTACTTCTCCTAGACCGATTCATCCATTTACACCTCGTTGTATCACAGTTAGGGAAGCAGCGAGGCTGCATTCATACCCCGACTGGTTTAGATTTCATGTGACCAAATGGCACGGATTCCGGCAAGTTGGTAACTCTGTACCACCCCTACTAGCAAAGGCTGTAGCAGCGGAGATTATTCGTAGTTTGAATATCTCACCTTGTAAACCTAGTTTTCGATACGAGTTAGGGGTAGAGAAGCTTTTGCAACTGAATATGTCACAAGCAACCCAATATTATCAAATAGATTGTGAGAACTGAGCGATCGCCTTGTAATATCTGCAAGATTACCCTAAGTCCAGGCACGGAAGAATGTACCATCTTCCCAAATACCAGCAGTTTGTTGAGCGATCGCAGTCAGTTCTTGCTCCTTGAGAGGTTGAAAAGCCCGCGCTATCTTGACATTCGCTTCTAATTGTGCAACTGTTTTTGCCGCAATCACGCAACAATGAACTCCAGGCTGAGACATTGTGTATCCCAAAGCTTGCTGCATACCTGTTAACCCACTTGGTTTAAACAGCCGTCCATAAGCCGGGACTTTCATCGCAATCACACCGACATTCTTTTCTTGAGCTACTGGTAGAACTACTGGGATAAACGGACGCGGGTGGTGTTTGTCGGCGGCGTTAACAGGAATCAGTGTAGTGTGGAAGGGATAGCGGCGCAGTGCTTCAGCAATCACTTCAGGATCATGATGTCCGGTAATACCTGCAAAGCGTACAAGTTTCTGCTGTATTGCCTCTTCCATAGCTTTAATTGCACCAGATGCACTAAAGATGGTGTCCAATTCTTCAGAAAAAGAGACATGATGCAACTGCCACAAATCAAGATAATCTGTGTTCAGACGTTTAAGCGATCGCTCCAATTCTCGCCATGCACCATCCCTGTCTCTTTTATCAGTCTTGCTCGTTAAAAACAGCTTGGAGCGATGGGGTGGTAGCACTTTGCCTAAATAATCTTCACTTGGCCCATAACTAGCCGCAGTATCAAAGTAGCGGATGCCAAGTTCCAACGCTCTTTGAATAATTGCCACAGCATCTCGCTCTTTACCTTCCCAAGATAGCGGCGTTTGTCCCGCGCCACCTAACCCGAAAATAGGCACTTTTACTTCCGTGCGTCCCAGTACTCTTTCTGGCATCATTACTGGCGGTGTAGCGGTATTAGTGGCGTTTTGTTGTAAGGCAGTAGTTGCCACAATACCACCCGTTACAGCAGCGGTGGTCATTAAGAAATTGCGCCGCGTCTGTTTTTGTGTCATGGCTAGCTTCAGGAGCGAAATTACTTTTCTTCTATGTTAGCTGGAGCAGAAGAAGCCCCACGTCTCACTAGACAGAGCGTAGGATGAATTCGAGATAAAAACGAAACATTATCTTTATTGATTTTCTGCATAGCAGGAACAGACTCTTTGTGAATAATGGCAGTGAATGTTTTGGTTTTCATAGTTTTTTTTTTACACATAAATTTTAGTGGTCGCACTAATTTCTCTAGCTTAACTTTGAGCGGCTATTGTCTTACTTTCTACCTTCGGCATTTTTCTGAGCGTAGCTTAGATTCCGCTGATACTCTATAGCTTTTTGCTGTGATATTACATAATTAGGGCTAGAAGATGGCACTACTTTCATAAGTGCGATCGCTGCTTGCCACTTACTCACAACTAACTTCCAATCATCTTGAGATTTCGCTGATTGAGTTAAGTTAGCTGCACCAATTGCTTGATTAACAGCCTCTCGGAAATTATCAAGCTTAGGCGTAAGATTATACAAGTCGGAAGTTACTGATGAAGGTATAACTGCTGCGGCTTTTGATGGCAATGGCGTTTGAGTTGTAGAGGTTATGGAAAGAGGAATATTTTCTTTTATTTCTTGGATTTTGAAAAACAAATATATTCCTGTAGTGACTAAAGAAATCAAAAACAATATTAACAGTTGCTTACTTAATTTTTTAGGTTTTTGATTATGGTGTTGAGACAAAGAAGTTATTTGAGATTGCTGTTTTTTTCCCTTTCTCATCTGGGTTATACCCATATCACCTCGTAATCTGTCTATCGCTAAATCTGTATTATTAGTATTATAAGACTGGGGCTTTGACTGATATTTTTTGAGTATAGATTTCACTTTTGGTATGAAGCGTTGTCTAAATAGATACTCTGCTTGATAAAGATATGCAGCAGTTACAATCCAAATTGATACTGCAATTTTATCAAAATAGTACTTTTCAACATACTCATCAAAAACTGCCTCGTTTATTACAGAGCAGTAAGTTAAGATTTCCTGATACTGACACTTCCTCAATGGTAAAAATGGTAGGATGATGACAATAGTCATTAAAAAAGACAATAACATCACCATTTGCGAATAAAAACCTTCCCATAAACTATTTGCATTGGGGAACCAGCGAGGCCAGTAAGGTAACGTTGACTGCTTTTTCCACAAAGACATGAAAAAACTGTGAAGATAAGCAACTAAGAACATTGGCAATAATATTCCTAATCCCACAAATAGAACTAATATTTCTAAATGATTAGTAGTAGATGATAAAATGAAACCCCAAAATCCTGTAATTCTAAAAATTACTATGGCAATAAAAGCTATAAATGTGATTAAAATAAATGCTCTAAACCATGAGCATGGATAAGGTATCCATGCAGGCCATAGTTCAGTGCTAGTTTTTCGATTTTCCTGATAATTATTTCCGAAATTACTGAAGTCGTTTTGCAGGTTTTCGACATCATCAATCAAAGTTAAATAATCTATCCAAGCTACTGATTTATCCCCAGTTTCTTTCCCATAAATTTTAACTGATTTGATAGATTTAACTTGTAAATTCATTATCAGTTTACGAATGAATTTAACTGAGACCTCTTTTTATGGAATATGAGCCGATTCCAATATCACATGTAAGCAAACATCTTTCAAGGCTACTTTGGCAGTAATATATTTATGTTGCAAAAGGTAATTAATCGTTGCAGCGATCGCCTGTGTATTTCCCTCTTTAGCAAGTTCCAAAATATTTGGCTGTGTCATAACCAATAAATACAAAAACCTGAATATTTAAGTTGGTATAATCGCTCAATATTACAAACAAAGTCATGATAGGATCAACAATCATCTTCTCAATACTAATTAAAACCCTAGCGTTCAATTGTAATAACAGATTTACCGTTACTAATACTCACCTTTTGAATAAACATATCTTTACAGGATGAAAAAATATCACTTGTCATTTTATTTGCAAGAATTTCGAAGTTTTGGGTTGTTAATCCACGAACCGTATCACCACTTAAGTTAATAGAAATAGTGAGATTTTGAGGATTATTGGAAGGCTGTTCATTAATTACTGCTTCTAATTCTGCTTTTGTTACACCTAGATTAAATTCTTGACTCCAAACAGGAAACTCATCGCCTGTTTGATATGCGTAAACTTCCACTCTTTCTATAAATGCAGCATCTAAACCAGTTATCCCTTTGCGGACAAATGTAATTAAAGCTTGCTGATTCATTACTTGAGCAGATTCCAGCATTACCTGTAAGCAAGCATCTCCAAGTACAACTGTCGCAGTAATGCCTTTAGGTTGTAGATGGCGATTTATCAGAGATGCGATCGCCTGTGTATCACCTTGTTTAGCAAGTTCCAAAGTATTAGGCTGTGTCATACCAGTAAAAGAGAAAAACTGAGAAAATAATCTTCTATCTCAGGATTCCCGATTTACAGGTACAAGCAACATTTTATAATTCCAACTTTAAATATGAAGATTGATCAACCTCATACTTGGCCCCTAACAGTAGAAGAAGCGATCGCTATCCAAGAAAAGTTACGAAGTCAGGTAATTACTGAAGATAAATTCAAAGAACCTGTCCAGTACGTTGCTGGCGTGGATATGGGTTTTGAAGCCGATGGAACAATTAGCCGTGCAGCGGTGGCAGTGTTGAGTTTTCCCGATTTGCAAGTAGTCGAAACTAGCTTAGCACGTCGTCCTACTACGTTTCCCTACATTCCTGGCTTCCTTTCATTTCGGGAAATTCCCGCTGTACTTGATGCCCTAGAAAAGATTGAGATAATACCAGATATCATCCTGTGCGATGGTCAGGGAATTGCTCATCCTCGAAGATTCGGTATAGCTAGCCATTTAGGGGTAATTATAGATATACCGACGATTGGCGTAGCAAAATCGTTACTAATTGGTAAGCATGAAGATTTACCTGAAACTAAAGGAAGTTTGCAACCATTAATACATCGAGGTGAAACGATTGGAGCAGTTTTACGAACACGTACAGGAGTAAAACCTGTGTATATCTCCAGTGGTCATAGAGTCAGCTTGTCAACAGCAATTGACTATGTATTACGCTGCACACCAAAGTATCGCTTGCCAGAAACCACACGTATTGCAGATAAATTAGCATCTGCGAGATCAAGTGTATAGCAGGGGATAGGGCACAGGCTTGAAAGCCTCTTGGTGTCAAGGTTTTATGATTAGTTGATCTCACTCACTAAGTGGCAACTGCTGTATATTCTCAATATCCTTTTGTTGAAGTTTTTTCTAAATACTTGCTTGCCTCTGCTCAATCGTGTTAGGAATCGCACAGAAGGAAGTTGAAGTAGCTAAATACGAGTTACCCAAGTTAGAACAATGAACGCACTAACTTTACAGTGGCACGATGCAGGTCAAGATAAAACTCAGAATATTTACGAACAACAGCCAAGCAAAAATCCTGGCACTATCCGCATAGGCCGCGATCCACTCCGGTGCGACATTGTTCTAAGTAACCCTACCGTATCTGGTCTGCACGTTGAAATCTTTTTTCATAACCAGCAACAACGCTTTTATATCAGAAATTTGCGATCGCAAAATCCCCCGCTTATAGATGGACAGCAACTAGTCCAGGGTGAAAGACCTTTAACTGAAAGCACAGTTATCTATTTAGGGCAAACCAAACTTCAAGTCACCAACGTTTCAATCAACAATATTCCAGCAACAATTTTGACACCACCGCAAGCACAAGCGGCAAACTTCCATTCACCCACGCCTCCGGTATATCAGCAGCCACAAGTGCAAATAGGACATCACCATCATCAACCCAAACCTTCAGCACCACCCCAAGGAATTTATGGCTTAGAGTGTCCCAAATGTCATAAAGTTTCCCCCGCTGAGAATTTGCAAATTGGCTGTCGCTGGTGCGGCACATCTTTAGCTGCGGCGGTAAGTGTACTAGTAGCACCTAGTAATTAGGGCAGATGGAACAGATATCAATGCCCAATACCCCATGCCCCATGCCCAATGACCAATGACAAATGACGA
>NZ_JADEXR010000148.1 GCF_015206995.1 aff. Roholtiella sp. LEGE 12411
TTCCCCATTCCCCATTCCCCATTCCCAAAAACTCCACCCACAAGGGGATGGAGTTTTTCATTACAATCTCTCAAGAGCGTAGATACTTGTACTGAGTCAAAAAACATCGCACAGATGTTGAGATTAAGTGAACTCTATAGTCTCAACAAACTCTAAAATATTCTCCTTAATGCTCTCAGCTTCTTCTTCAAAAGAACCGGGAGTTTCACCGTTAAAAAAGCTGCGCTGACTGCTAACTATATACAAAAACTCACCACTAATAAAAGTGAGAAGCCCCCGATACGCGTCTAATCTGATAGCAGTCCCGTTATTTTCTTGCTTGGAAATCGTCGAACCTTTTGGCATATTGACTAATACATAGTAAGCTCCCTCTAAAGCGTTCTCTAAATATTCACTAAATTCCACCTGAGCATCTGGGACATTGACAAAAATTGCTTGAGGTACATACTTATCTACTAAAATTGATTGGAAATATTCTTCCTGTCCAACAGATTTCAGTTCCTCTACTTGATCTGGGGGAAAAGGATAATAATCGATTCTCAGTAATGTACCAAAGTCATCGGAAAAACCAACTACCCCTTCTTGACTTTGAATCTTACCTCCCTGCTGAGAGTCAACTGGAATGGGGACTGTAAAATTACCTAATGGCGACTCATACGCTTGTTGGTTATAGTTTTCTACAGCTATTGTTTCATCTTCGTCATCTGCATATTCTTCATCTTCTGCTTCTTGAAAGGCTGCAATTACTTCTTTGATTATTTCCTCAGCCTCTTCATCCTCAAGTTCCAAAGCCTCTTGGAGTTTTTTGAGATACGGTTGTTTTTGGTTGGAGATAGTGAGTTCTTCTTCGTCCAAAAGCACTATTACCCCAGCAGCAAAACCATCTAGCACTAGTTCATCTGAGAGAGCTTTTTTTGCAGCATTGAATAAGGGGCCGAGTCCTTCGTCTTCTACAATACCTATAAGTCGATCGACTATTTCTGTAGTTTCATCTTCTGAGTATTCCTCAAAAACCTCGAACTCCCAGAGGATACCTGCTAAACTTTCTGCATCTACATCTTCAATGGATGAATCTGCAACTGCGGTGACAACTGCGATCGCTGCTACTGCTTCTTCTGGACTCAGTGACTCTGCTGATGTCTTTTGTGATTTAAAAATCTTGTCGTATTTGGTCATAATTGCTGCCTTAGCCAATGGCTTTCTAGTAATAACATGAAAGTGTCAATGAGTAGTTTAGTTTAGTAACGCCGCAAAGTTCCTGCATCGGAGTTAGCAAGGCTTACTTAATGTCGCACAGGTGTGAAAAAACCGTGTTAAAACGTATCTCTAACGTTAATTAAGCCTTACTGTAATCCGCCTGCTGTATAAACTCCTGATTTTCGTCACCCTTATTTGAGACATACAGGAAGCGATGGGCGATATTTTCGTAGAAATTTGGATCGCTCCAGTAACCCAGGTGCCCTTGGACACCCCAGGATGCCTGATATTTCATTTCAACATTATCTAGGTTTTCATAGTAATCCAGATGACCGCTGATCGGGTCTTTCAAATGGTAGTAATTGACCCAACGGATTTGATCAAGCTTGCATTCTATTGGGTTGTTGGTCAAGTACGAACTTCGCAGCCCAAATTCTGGTTTCACGCGCAAGGAGTTGAGGTGTTCTAAAATTCTCTGGCGAATATACTGTCCCTCCTGTGCTACCTCCCGGAAGAAAAAGGCGATTTTGTCTAGTGGTGAACCAAAGGTAATCAGTCCTTGAATCTTATTCAGCAATAAACTTTTAGTCTGAGCTTGAGAAAGACTGGCTTCAATACAGAGAAGGTTTAATGTATCGTAGGCGATACAACTACCGAGAGAATGTCCAGCCAGTATTACCTGGTCGTAATTTGCTTGCTTATCTTTAAGAATTGCTTTTAGTAATGTTAACGATTCTGTAACTATTTGTTGGCGAATCTTTTGGTAAGGTAATTTTCGGTCAGTAATGCTGTAGATGGCAACATCACCAACATAATTAACTAAGGGCGGGGTAACAATTTGTTTACTTAACTTCCAGGCTGATTGTAGAAAACGACCTCTGAGAAACGGCCCTACAAACGACAGAATTAACCAAAGTCCCAGTCGCAATCCTGGATAAACGAAGTTAAATAGGCGCAGGAATATAGTGAGCCAGCGTAAGCGATATGTAAATAAGCTTTTTCTATTTTTGTTAGCTAGAAGCGCATTTAATAGAGCTTGATTATCTTTACGGCTATAAAACTCGATTGTTCCATCAAGTGTCCGCTCTGCCCATTGCAACATCTCAGGTACACTGATTTTATTTTCTGTATTGGGTGCCCAGTAGTACTCATGAACATCAATTAGCCAGTTTTGCTCGGTGTCTGTTGAACTCAATCTGACAAAGCTTTCCGTCCAAACAGAGCCATTGGATAGTCTGCGCTTAGCAATTAAGTGTTCGAGCTTGAAAGGTAAATTCTGCTGATCAAAGTATTTGAGCAAGTTCTGGGCGAAATAGTCCATAGTTTCAAAAGGATTTTGTTCGCCGACGCCATGAATCAGAAAAAATGCTGTGCGTCCCTTGGGAAATCTCAAACTAATATCTTGATTGGTCATGCATGATTACCCTTTTTATAGAAAATACTTTGGTCTTAATATAGGATTCCTATTTGATTTTTGAAAAAACTGCGTACACCTCTAACTCCCTTTTTTCCTATTCCCTATTCCCTATCCCCCATTCGGTGTCTCTACGAGTCAGTTCACGAATCAAATCGGATTACTATAGTTGACTCTGACATTCGAGTCGCTATTACTCGTTTTTGCTCACCGCCTTTTTCAATAGGACACATGCTGCTTATAGTTTATAGTTACGCTTGTCTGAAGATAGAACACTAGATATCACAAAAAATCTGATTATAAATTGTTTTAACATTTTTATAAGTTCTCACTTTGTCCAAGGGCAAGAACATATAGTTAAGCTCACTATTTTCCGAAATTTGTATCGATAAAATATTGACATTCTGCCATATTTGTAGTTTAGATTTTAGTAAATAGTAAAAATTGCGATCGCGGAAATTTTTATTAAGAAATAAATTTCTCTAATATCTGCTATGGATGTTTATTTTTATCCTTAGGACTTATGCAACTGGCACACAAGGCTTCTGGTATAAGAGTCAAGAATCAAGGTTTTTTGGACTTTTGACCTTTGACTCTAGACAACCTCTGGCGTTAAAAATATGACACTTGCGTAAGTCCTGATCCTCTAGCGCATGAATTATATCTATAGATAGAGCTATAAACTGGCTAACGATAGATAGCTACACCGTGAGCAGGATGGCATAATACCGATGTTTGTAGTTACACAGACTAGCGAACGCATACTGTAGGCTCTACAAACTTGAATTTCATGAAACTCTAAGTTTTTTTATGGTAAAGACCCCTCCATCCCAGTTTTCGCCAGATCAATACAAAGTTGATTCTGCAACAGAAAAAGTAGAAGCTCTTATACAGACTCCACCATCTGACACGGAAATTGATCTAGACTTCCTTTACACCAGGGATATTGAATTTCGTCAAGAAACAATTTACTTTATCGTGGTTGATCGCTTTCATGATGGCGATCCCAATAATAGCGAAGGTGCGAATTCAGAACTATACGATCCAGCTGGACAAGATTGGGGTAAGTACTGGGGTGGTGACTTGCAAGGTGTCATCGATAAATTGGACTATCTGCAAAACATGGGAGTGACTGCTGTTTGGTTAACTCCACTATTTGAGCAAGTAGAAGATTTGTTTATTAGCAATGCGGCGATGCATGGCTATTGGACAAAAGACTTTAAACGGCTCAATCCTCGTTACATTGCTGAGGGAGAAAATCCTTCTTTAAACGCAACCCAAGAAGAAAAAAATACAACGTTTGATCGGTTAATTGCAGAACTGCACAAGCGTAATATGAAGTTGGTGTTAGATATTGTCTGCAACCATAGTAGCCCCGATATCAGCGGTAGTAAAGGTGAATTGTACGACGATGGAGTTAAAATTGCTGACTTCAACGATGATGTCAGTCACTGGTATCACCACTACGGCGAAGTGCAAAACTGGGAAGATGAGTGGCAGGTGCAGAACTGTGAGTTATCTGGTTTAGCAACCTTTAATGAAAACAATGCTGAATATCGTGAGTATATTAAGTCAGCAATTAAACAATGGCTAGACCGGGGTGTGGATGCACTGCGGGTGGATACTGTCAAGCACATGCCTATCTGGTTTTGGCAAGAATTCACCGGTGATATGAGCAATCACAAGCCGGATGTGTTTATTTTTGGTGAATGGATTTACAGCAGTCCCAGTGACGATCGCTCCGTTGAATTTGCCAACCACTCTGGCATGACCATGCTAGACTTTGGGCTGTGCGTAGCAATTCGAGCAGCACTGGCACAAGGTTCTGAAAACGGCTTTCAGACAATTCAACACATCTTTGACCAAGACTTTCGCTATAGTGGGGCAACAGAGTTAGTCACCTTCATCGACAACCACGATATGCCTCGCTTCCAGTCGCTGAACCCCGATTCAGCGATGCTTAAGGTGGCGATCGCCTTAATTATGACATGTCGCGGCATTCCCTGTATATATTACGGTACAGAACAGTATCTGCACAACGATACTGATGGCGGCAATGATCCTTACAACCGCCCAATGATGGAAAATTGGGATAAGGATAGTGAGGTTTATCGCTGCATCAGGCTCCTGTCTGGATTACGGCGACTAAATCCCGCCGTGTCCATGGGTAGCCAGTGGCAAAAATACCTGACACCCGATATTTATTGTTACGTGCGTCGGTATCGTGACTCTGTGTGTTTTGTAGCTCTAAATCGGGGAGGAGAAGTCACCCTACCAGAAGTAGAGACAGAATTACCCGATGGAGAACATACTTGCGTGGTGACTCGCAATAAGTATGAAGTCAAAGACGGTAAGATTCATAACTTGCCACTTGAAGAACGAGGAGTAATTGTTTTCAGCCACGTTGGGGAACGGATCAAAGGGCAAACTATAATACGCGTGCAACTCAATGGGGTGGATACTCAACCCGGCGAAACCATTGTAGTAACTGGAGACTGTCCAGAATTAGGTAATTGGGATATCGGCAAAGCATATCCTCTAGAGTACATCAACTCAAATACCTGGTTTGCAGAGATTCCCTTTGATGAGAGTGCTGGTAAGCTGATTACTTACAAATATGCCATGTGGCGGGAAGGGCGATCGCCTCTGCGTGAAAATCTCGTTAACCGCCGCTGGGTAATTGCGAAAGAAGGCACTGTCAAATGGCGTGATAATTGGTCATCGGGACGGGAATCGTAGAGTTTATCCTTTTTTCGTTGACATCTTTCTAACCTTACGCTTCGCGCTGAAGGCAGGGAGGATGTCATTCGATTTTGGATTTTGGATTTACGATTTTGGATTAACCTCTTCTTTAAAGAAGAGGCTTGAATGTTGATTTTTTTTGTTTTTTATCTCCATAAATGGAGCTTATTTCTTCAAAAAACGTTGACGCAGACGAGATATAAAAGTATTCACCTCTGGTATTTTCATCCATGAAGCGATCGCTGCAAACACTGCGATTCCCACGAAGCCCGATAGACACAACTCTAATAGCAGAATCAGTAAACCCGTTTTCCCTAACATCTGCTGAGAAGCAAACAGAGTAGCATAGCTTGCTACCCCAGCTACGATGCTACCAGCAGTCAAACCCAGAATCGGCAAACTCCACTCACGCAAAGGTAAACCATTAAGTTTGCGATCAAGTAAAAATAATAGCATTAACATTGAACCACAATTTACACCCACCGTTGCCAATACCAAACCGGGAGCGCCGAAGGGTTTAACAAAAAACCAATCTAATACGGCGTTGAGCAAAATGTTAAAAGTGCTGATCCGAAAGGGTGTCTGTCCATCTCCCAAAGCATAAAACACTCGCACTAAGACATCGCGCCCCAAATAAGCAAACATCCCAATTCCATAAGCTACTAACAAGGAGGACACTAATTCTGTAGCTTCTGGCTTAAAAGCACCCCGCTCATACACCACCTGAACAAGAGGTACAGATAGGGCCACCATCAGCGCTCCTAGCGGTAGCATAGTGAAGGCAGTCAGCAGAAGTCCTTGGCGAATACGTAATTTTAGCTCTTGCCAATTTTCTGGCCCAGCAAGTTTAGCAAAAATCGGTAACAAGGGCAGCAAAATAATATTAGAAATAATCCCTAAAGGGGTTTGTACTAATAAATTGGCATAGTTAAATCCAGCAGCAGCTCCAGGAATAGGACTAGCAAAATAGAGGTCAGTAGCGACATTAATTGGCATCATCCCCGAAGAAACTGTCGCCGGAGTCATAATTCTAATTACTTGTTGGACACCAGGGGATTTAAAATCAAACCGCAAGCGTAATGTGCCTAGTCCTAGCCGCCACTGGACAATGAGTTGCACCAACCACTGAAGAATGGCTCCCGCTAAGGTTCCCCAAGCTAAAACTATTCCACCGATCAAAGCATACTCTGGTTTAATAATGTCGTTGCCCAGTTGCATAGCCAAAAAACCAACGCCTGCAACAACAGTGATACTAGACAATAAAGGACTAATGGAGAGTAACCAATATTGATTGGCTGCATTGAGAGTACCGAAGCCAATGCCAATTAATCCTGAAAATAAAGCCATCGGTGCCATAATGCGGATTTGTTGAATTGCGATCGCCCTGGTCGTTGCATCCAAACCATGACCGACTAAATCAACGATCATATCCGCAAAGAAAATTTGAGCAACTGTTACCAGCAAGAGCAATCCAGCTACCAGCGTTGTTACAGTTTCCACTAAAGGAGCCGCTTCTTCTCGTTTGCGCTTGGCTAAAACGCTGACAACTGCACTGTGCAATGGCCCATTCACACCACCGAGTAGAATTAACAGAAAGCCAGGTATAATATAAGCGTAGCTATAGGCAGTAGCAGCAGCACCAACACCAAAAGCGGCAGCGATCGCTTGCTGCCGCACTAAACCAAAGATTTTACTAATTAATGTGGCTGCGGCAACAATGCCAGCAATTCCAGCGAAAGAACGAGAAGGTTTTTGGTCTTGTTGTGTCACGAATGTTAGTTATCAGTTATCAGTTATCAATTATCCATTGACTAGCGACATCCTAAACTTTCTCGTGTGGAAACACCTGTTACTGGATTTATCCCATCAGCTTGTTTGCACATTAGTGACACTTGATAGCGGTCAATCAAAGCATCTGTAAAATCAGCACCAGTGATATCGGCATCGTAAAAGCGGCTGCGGGTTAAAGTTGCTTCTGTAAAAATGGCATTTTTCAGGTTTGCACCATCCATAGTGACGCGATCGACCAAAGCACCCGTTAGATTCGCGCCTTGCAAATTTGCTTTTAGTAAAACTCCCTTAGTTAGAATTGCGTTTGTTAAATTCGCTCCTTGGAAATTTGTACCCCGCATTTCCGCCGCCACAAAGGTGACGCCTGCTAAATCAGCATTAGAAAAGTCACGATTTTCTAGATTGATATTGTTATAGTTAATTGTGTTGATTTGAGCAAAAGCTGGTTTTGAACTAAGTAATATCCACAAGCCAGCCATAATTAAAATTACAATCAAACTAAAGCATCGAAGTAAAATCTTTTTCATAACTTTATTTTTAGAGTCAACAGTCCAAAGTCAAAAGTCCAGAGTAATTAATTCTGACCCTTGACTCTTGACTCTTGACTCTTGACTATTTCCAATCTTTCCCAATACGGATTGTGAGGTCAGATTCTAAATCACCGCTCGCTGACACCTCTATTTGACCCAAGCCTAAGACTTTTTGCAAGTCAGTTCCTACTTGTCGGTTCCCTTTTTGAACAACAATTTGAGTTTGACGTTGGGTATCAGGCCAATCGGGTGCTTTGTAAATATTAGTAAAGCCTTTCTGTTTGAGATAAGCAATAACTTTTTCAGTTAGCTGAGGTTGATTAGAAGCATTTTGAATAGCAATTTTGAGGTTAGGAACCCGTCGCGTATCTGGCTTCAGACCAGGTACATTCACCCCAACATAATCATTCAATAGGCTCTGTTGTCCAGTCATGTTCAGCCAATAGCTATTAGGGTCTTTGCTAAAACGGCTAAACGCACCAGGCAGCACGGTCATTTGGAAATTATCTCGCTCTAGGTTGAGGCCAAAGTTCACCAACGCCATCATTTCTTCCATCTTAAGGTTGGTGTCAAAGTATTTTCGCATTAAGCGAGTTAATTGAGGCAACCTAGGTAAGACGGTAGGACTGTTGAGGCGTTGCAGCAAAGCTGCCATTAATGCTTGCTGTCGCTGCACTCTTGGCAGATCCCCCAACCCTGGATCGCGGAACCGGGCAAACTGTTCTGCCTGTTCACCGTTAAGGGTTTGCCAGCCACTGACTAAATTAATCGACAGCCGACTACTGGTGTCTTTATATTCCATTGATTTGGGAACAAACACCTCTACCCCGCCTAATTGATCGACTAACTGCCGTAAGCCGCTAGTGGAGATGCGGATATAGCGATCAATTGGTGCATTACTTAAGGTACGGCTGACTACCCGCGCTGCCAAGACTGGGCCGCCTTGGGCATTGGCATCCGATACCTTAGTTAATCCCTGTTCTCCCTTTTCTGGGATCGCAATCATCGTGTCTTTGGGAATCGAAAGCACACGTACAGACTTATCGCTGGGGTTTAGCCGGACAAGCAGCATAGTATCACTTTTACCAGCAAAGCTTTCTGGTGAACCATCAACGGTACCGCTAACTGGTTCAATTCCCATAATTAAAATATTCATCGGTCGTGATAGCTGGTACTGAGAGAGTTTGCTCCATAACTCTCCAGGTAGCGGCATTTTTTGCTCATCTTTACCAGCAGTCGCTAAATCTTCATCTGTTCGATCTAAATTGCTCCATAACGGAGTCCACAGCGCTAAAGTCGAAACTAGCAGCCCAGATAAAATGATTCCTAAGACAACCGTCAATATCCACAACAGCCATCGAGGCATGGTCAAGCCCAGTCTCTCATAAAGCTGGTTGGGAATCGCGCCCACAGATTCGACGACGCTACGAGAATTATTTGCTGGTGGTATTACCTCATCCTCTGAGTCTGGCGCTGGTGCAGGCGTTACCTGATTTTCCGTCTTTTGAACTGGTTGCGATCGCACCTCATTTTCAAATTCGGCTTTTTGTTGAGATGTGACCGGATTTTCCGACCATTTAACTTGTTTGATCACGATTATCTCCCCACTCAACCACTCCCTAAAAGTATGTTAATGCAAGCTACAAATATTGCCAGTGTAAAAGCTCACTGTAAACTTGTAATGTTCTTCGGTAGGTGTGTATGACAACATGAATACTTTATTGTTCCCTGTAATACTTGCTGGTGGTAAAGGTGAGCGTTTTTGGCCCCTAAGCCGCAAAGACCGACCCAAGCAATTTTTAAGTCTTGATGGTAGCTCTAGAAGCCTATTACAAGCAACCGCCGATCGGTTGATTGATCTCGGTGGCGGTGAGTTTAGCGCCACCGAGGGAAATCCTCCCGCAGGCGACTGGCGATCGCAAAGCGGATCCGTTCGCGAAGCGTCTCCCATAGGAGAAGGATTCACTCGAATGGGGTGGGATTCCTTGTGGGTGATAACTTCTAGTCAGATAGCTGAAGGGGTAAGACAACAACTACCCGAACTACCATCTCAAAACTTGCTGATTGAGTCAGAGGGAAGGGACACTGCCGCCGCGGTTGCTTGGACAAGTTTGGAAATTAAAAAGCGTTATGGAGAAGACGCTGTTATTGGCTTTTTCCCTGCTGACCACTGGATTGCCGACCAAAAGGCGTTTGCATACACATTAAGTGCAGCTACGCAGCTGGCGGCAAGCACAGAGGCGATCGTCACCTTGGGGATCAAGCCTACTTTTCCATCAACCGGCTACGGTTACATTGAACAAGGTGAAAAAATAGGTAGCTTTAATGAGTTGCCAGCTTATCACGTCAACCGTTTTACTGAAAAGCCCAACCGTGAAACGGCAGAAACTTTTTTATCTACGGGACGTTTTAGCTGGAATAGTGGCATGTTCGTTTTCCGGGCTGGGGTTGTTCTCAAAGAACTACATACCCATGCTCCAGAAATTATCGAACCTTTAGAAGAACACGGTGCTGATATCTATCCCCAGTTGCCTAAGAAGAGTATAGACTATGCACTAATGGAAAAGACAACTCTAGCATACGTTTTACCAGTAGAGTTTGGTTGGGATGATTTAGGAGATTGGAATGCGATCGAACGCTTACTTAAGAAAGAAGAGACTCCGAATGTGGAACTCGCTACCCATGTGGGATTAGATACCCAGGGGGCGATTATTTATGCCTCAAATCCAGAAGATGTGGTTGTTACTATTGGTTTAGAGGATGTGGTGATTGTGCGCGATCGCAATGTTACTCTCGTAGTTAAAAAAGACCGTACGCAGGAAATTAAGCAGATCCTCAAAACTCTCCAAAGTGATCCCCGATTTACCAACCTGCTGTAGATGTAAAAGTTAAAACCCTTGGCAGAGGCGAAAAAGTTTGTTTTTCTATTATAACTTGACTGTCTACTGTTTGATCTCAAAGTTATGGAAATCGTCAGCTTTGAGCCTCTGGCTAAAACAATGGCTATTAATTCTATTGCTACCTATCAAAAGTATATTTCTCCGGTCAAGGGATTTTCTTGTCCTCATCGCCTCTTACACGGTGGTGATTCATGCTCCAATTATGTCAAACAGATGCTGATTGAACAGAAGCTTCACGAAGCCCTACAATCATCCATACAAAGATTCAAAGACTGTGCCGCATCCAGTAAAACCTTAACAAGCCCCGGAGCTAAATCTAACTTCCGCTGTATTGTTATCCCCTGCTGCTTACCCCTCTAGCTTTTCTGCATCTTTAGCAGTTCGTGACAAAAATGTTCCTCACCCAAACTGTTCCTCGTCAACGAGAAATTATTGAAGTATTCCTTCGCAATGGTTGGGACTATATGCGAAGGTTACTCACTGGTGGTAAAGCTGATGAACCCCAACTACCGACACCTGCTGTTCTAAAAAACATCTTGGTGGATTTGGGGCCAGTTTATGTCAAACTTGGACAGCTACTCTCCACCCGCCCAGACTTGCTTAGCGCTTCCTACATTGAGGAATTATCAACCCTACAAGATGAAGTGCCAGCAGTGCCTTGGACAGATGTAGAAGTCGTCATCCGCAAACAGCTAAAGCGATCGCTAGAAGAAACTTTTAGTACGATTAATCCCATCCCAGTCGCAGCGGGATCAATTGCCCAAACCCATCGAGCCACACTCGCAGATGGTCGAGAAGTCGCACTGAAAGTACAGCGTCCGGGAATTGATATTACTATTGCCCAAGATATCGCCTTAATTCAAGGGATTGCTGATTTAGTCGCCCGTACTGATTTTGGGCAAACCTATGAAATCAAATCTATTGCTGAAGAATTTACCAAAGCGCTAGAAGCCGAGTTAGATTTCACGCGGGAAGCTGGTTTTACAGACCAATTACGGCGCAATTTATCCCACAGTCGCTGGTTTGATCCCACACAAATAGTAGTTGCCGAAATTTACTGGGATTTGACTACAGAAAAATTACTGGTGATGGAGTGGCTGGACGGTGTACCTTTTCTATTGGCAGATTTGAACAGCAGTGATAACGGCAAAGATCCCGCTGTAGAACGTAAAGAAATTACCACTCTGCTATTTCGCGCTTTTTTTCAGCAATTATATATAGATGGTTTTTTTCACGCCGATCCCCATCCAGGGAATTTATTTTATCTTAAAGATGGTCGCGTGGCGCTTTTAGACTGTGGCATGGTGGGACGACTTGATCCTCGTACACAGCAGATATTAACAGAAATGTTGTTGGCGATCGTTGATTTAGATGCCCAAAGGTGTGCTCAATTAACTTTACAGCTATCAGATTCCGGTCAGCCAGTAATTTTGTCCCGGTTGGAAAATGATTACGATCGCATGTTGCGAAAATATCACAATGTCAGCCTCACGGAAATAAACTTCAGTCAGATAATTTATGAAGTTTTACAGGTTGCTCGCAACAATAAAATTCGTTTACCCAGCAACATGGGCTTGTATGCCAAAACCCTAGCTAACTTAGAGGGGGTGGCGCGTACCTTTAACCCAGAGCTTAATTTTTTTGATGAAATCAAACCATTAATCACAGACTTGTTTCGTCGGCAATTACTGGGCGATAATCCAGTGCGATCGCTCCTCAGAACAGCCCTGGATATCAAAAGTCTCTCACTACAATCTCCCCGCCAGATTGAATTGTTACTAGACCGAGTTACTTCGGAAACCTTACAGTGGAATTTATCGCTGCGAGGTTTAGATGGCGTGCGTCGCACTATGGACGACGCAGCCAATAGATTGTCTTTTAGCATTTTGGTGGGTTCGCTGATTATGGGTGCGGCCATTATTTCCACTAAAGCCCAGACGACACAGCTATCTTTTTTAAGCACTATCCTATTTGCAGTCGCGAGTCTGTTGGGGTTGTGGTTAATTATTAGTACTTTGCGATCGGGACGTTTACGGTAAACCTCTGTTTGATCACTGGGTAATACTCACCATAGGAAATCATGATAGCTCTTGTTTGCAAAAATCTGTATTTAAATATTTGGAACACAGACGAACCCTGATACCCTGATAAATACAGATAAATTATCAGGGTTTATCTGTAGTTTTAATATAAAATCTATGCCAATTATCGTTGCTGAAAAGCTGAGTAAATTTTATCCAGTAGCCGTTAAAGAGCCGGGAATTAAAGGTACAATTAAACACTTTTTCCGCCGTACCTACCGTTCAATTAAAGCAGTTGAGGATGTTTCTTTTGAAATTGCTCCAGGTGAAATTGTGGGGTTTTTAGGGCCAAATGGTGCTGGTAAAACTACTACACTCAAAATGTTGACGGGTCTAATTCATCCTTCTGGCGGTACAGTCAAAGTAGCTGGGCACGTTCCGTTTCGCCGCGACGAAGCATTTTTGCAAAAAATTACCTTGGTGATGGGGCAAAAGCAGCAATTGATTTGGGACTTACCAGCGTTGGATTCTTTAAAAATTAACGCCGCTGTATACAACATCTCTGATAAAGAGTTTCAGCGGCGAGTGGGAGAATTAACAGAGATGCTTTCCCTAGAAGGGAAGCTGATCCAACCAGTGCGGAAGCTATCTTTGGGTGAGCGCATGAAAGCAGAACTATTGGCAGCACTTTTGCATCGTCCCCACGTATTATTTCTCGATGAACCGACGCTGGGATTAGATGTCAATGCTCAAGTAGGGGTACGCGATTTCTTGCGGGAGTATAACCAGCAATATCAGGCAACAGTCCTGCTGACAAGTCATTACATGGCTGACATCACAGCTTTGTGTCAACGGGTGCTGTTAATTTACCAGGGGAAACTAATGTATGACGGTAACTTAGATGGACTACTAGAACGTTTTGCCCCTTACCGAGAAGTTTATATCGAGTTAGCCCAACCTGTATCAGTGGAAAAACTCATGTCTTATGGTGATGTACAACTCTTGGAAGGGCGATCAGTGCGTTATATGGTGCCGCGGGAGGCGCTTACCCGTACTGTATCTAAGATTTTGGCGGATTTGGAAGTAGTCGATTTAACAGTAACTGAACCGCCTGTAGAAGAAGTAATTGGAAGAGTTTTTCAAGCGGGTGTTGTGCATTAGAGGGAACAGGGAAATACCTATAATTCAAATTAGGCAGCCAGTGCGAATTCAGCACCTTGCGTCCAAAAGCAACTGGCTCAAATTCTCGTTTTTTCTTCCGTTCTTTCTTTTATCTGCGTTCTCTGCGCCTTCTGTGCGATCCGCTGCGCGTTGGCGAAAGCCTCTCGTAGAGATGGCGGTTCGTTAAAAAATTGACTTTGCAATAACAGCATTACCCCTCTTCTGTCACTTTCCGGAGGGCGATCGTTAGAAGCCTTATGAGGCAATCAATAGACCTGTCCTAAAACTTGAAAGCAAGTACACACAAGGCTTTTAGACTAAACCTTGCAGATTTTCTGTCAACGTAATAATTAGGGTTTGATATCGTTACTGATAGTTTAGACAAGCAAAA
>NZ_JADEXR010000149.1 GCF_015206995.1 aff. Roholtiella sp. LEGE 12411
GGGCATTGGGCATGGGGCATTCATTGGGCATGGGGCATGGGGTATGGGGCATTGGTTATTCTCCATCTCCCGCACTCTCGCACTCCCCCACTAACGTCTTGCATGATTCCGGCTGATCATTTGCTCCAACACTTCTTGGGAAACACAGCGGCGCTCAGAGCAATAAGTCATCAAGTTGACTCCGTTCATCATCCGCACGGTACTGACCCTGACGCGAAAATCATTCGTAACAAACCAACAACGCTCTTGACCTTGGTTATTTTCGTAGTCAGTATCAATAGTCAGCACTCCATCATCAGCAAACTGATACCGACTTACAACTGGAATGCTCTCAACATAGCCTTGGTTGCGAATGAGTTTTCCAAAACGCTTAGTTTGTTCGTCAGGAACATCAACTAAAATGGCCGCATTATCAGTATTCAACAGCCTCACGTCTAAGTTAGCCTGCCATGAAAAGCTAGCACCTCCCGTTGCTTGAGCAGGGTCTATCCCTTGTGCTGTACAGACTTCTTGGACTTTTGGATCATCCTTTTCTAGAACTGTAATTGTCAAATTAGACTCTCCCGACTCATCAGCCGCAGAGTCAAAGTGATGAACGGAGCGTTCCGTAAACCATGTCCCTTCACTTTTACGGAAGAAGTCAATCATGTTCAAGGGTGATATTAGATACATATTGTGTTAAACCTCGTTTTTTAATAGTTAGGAGTTTCTGGTAAGAAGTTAGGAAACAAATTTTTAACTAGGACTTACGCAACTGGCACACAAGGCTTCTGGTATAAGGGTCAAGGGTCAAGGGTCAAGGGTCAAGAATCAAGGTTTTTTGGACTTTTGACCTTTGACTCTGGACAACCTCAACGAAAAAATATGACACTTGCGTAAGTCCTGTTAACTTACAACTCCTAATTTTTAACTTTTAGTATGAGTAGCGCTGCTTGAATTGAGGTAAGATTCCATCTCTCGCTCTAAAGTGTAGAATACTTCAAAAGTCTTATTTTAATCAGATGATAAATAGGGAAATTCAACTTATTACTAGCGAACGCCCTAGTCCAACTCCAGAAATCTTAGCAGCCCTCAAAGCCGGACTTGCTCTAGAACAAGTAAATTTATACCAATTCAATTTGAGGGGAGCCGATTTACGACAAGCTAACTTTAGTAAAGCCAAGCTACTGGGAGCCGACCTTAGCCAAACGGTCTTGAGTGATGCAAATCTAAGTGGGGCGGATTTGCGAGGAGCTAACCTACGGGGAGCCGATCTAAGTGGGGCTAATTTGCAGGGAGCTTATTTGAACCGTGCTGACCTTGAGCAAGCAAATCTTAGTGGCGCAAACTTGGAGGGAGCCAAATTGCAAGTAGCACGTTATGATACACAAACAAAATGGCCCCAAGACTTTAACTACAAAGCTTCTGGAGCAGTGGGGCCTGGTGCTAATCTCAATGGTGCTTTTCTTAATACAGCTTATTTACGAGATGCGGATTTGCAAGGAGCTAATCTGCGTGGAGCCTACCTGAGTGGTGCTGACTTGACAGGAGCTAATTTACAAGGTGCAGCTTTGAGCGGTGCTGACTTGAGTAGAGCTTATTTGACAGGTGCTTGCTTGCGAAATGCTCGATTGAATGGCTCTGATTTGCGGGGTACGGATCTGCGAGCAGCTGACTTGAGTGACGCAGCTATGGAGCATCTTCAGAGTATCGCTGGCGCAGATTTCACTTTTGTGCAAGGACTCACAGATGCAGCTAAAGCCATGCTTCACAGCCTTCCGCCTTCAGAACTTGATGTTTGGAACGCCTACACCCGCAGAACAACGCGTGAGAGTTTAAGTGCTTAACTAGTTGCGCTACAGTTGAGTTTAAAAAGACTGCCAGTTGAGTTTTAGGAGTGCTAAAAAAGTAGCGTATCCTTCAGAAAAACCAGGTGGATCCGGTACAACATATTGGGGAAAATCTTTATACGATCGCCAAGGTTCCGAAGCATTATGGCGCAAATGTAAGGCACATTCTGAGGAGCCTGGTGGTCGCCAAGTCATTTGTCCAGAGGGGATATCACTCACAAATGTCTCCTGATCTCCAAAATGTTGATCTTTATCTTCAAGATTTTGGCAGACTATCCAGATATTTCTGTCAAGATTTATATGTTTTTGGCAAACTTTTGATTTGGAGAATGTATTAGCTACTGCTCAATTGAGTTTGATAACGTTCAATAAATCGTGAAATCTAGCCCTCTATTGTGGCGACAAGTCTTCTAAAGTAGCTCCAACAACTCGATGATCCGCATCTTGTCTGAGTTGCTCCAAGGCTGCTTTTGCTTGCGGTTGATCAAATCGTTTGAGAGCATAAGTTACTCGTACACGCATCCGCCAAGATTCATCATTCACCAACATCAGCAAATGGGATAATGCCGCAGCATGTTGACTAGAATTAGCTAGTAAGGCGAGTGCATCAACAGATGATTCTTGAACTGTGAAATCTTCATCTTTTAAACCCTGAACGCAGATATCAAATAGTTCTTCAGGACAGTCCATTTCGGCTATCGCTGCCAAAATGCTGCGCCGCACTAGCCAATGATCATCTTGATAAAATACTAGAACTAGATGAGAAACTGCTACTCTGCCAAATAGCGATAAAGAATTTGCCGCCTCAGCTCGCACATTGGGGGTATCGTCGAACTTCATGATTTGCATCAAGGCGGCAAAAGATTCTGCTGATTGTTGGCTACCCAGACCTCTTGCGACAAAGGAACGTACCAGAAATTCTGAATCTTGGAGTTTACTAGTTAACAGAGGAACTGCAACTTCTGATTCATAATCCTTGAGGGCGGCGATCGCCTTCAAGCGGTACTGAAAATCTGGATTCTTCAGTTCAGCTTTTATTTGATGGATTTCCATACAGGCATTTGGTAGGGTCATTCTTTAACTGTATTTTACAGATGTCAAAAAAAGGCGATCGCATTCTCTGAAGATTAAATGATGGGCATGGGGCATGGAGAAGAGATTTGTTTAATGATTCCCACTCCCCTTATTTAATGCTCTTGGTTAGATTTGGGCGGTCATTAACCGTACCATTGCCTGTAACGCAATTACCAATCCAATACTAAAAAAAAGCTGAAATTATTATAAAGGATCATTTAACTTAATAATTATTAACAAATATAACCTCAGCATCGTATCAGAATGTGTAAAGGCATAGATGTAAAAACTCAAATCATCAAGATTAAGAAAATTTAAAGGCTTTATAGCCTTTCTTCGTCAGAATGATGTAAAGTTTTTTAACATCTGCTGAAATTATTCTCATAAAATTCTGTTGTTAACTGGGAGATAGTTTAAATGGCGTTCGGACCAGCATCACGATTGGGGGTCGCTCTTTTTGAAGATACGGATCCCATTGAGCTGTGGCCAGACCGCTCTGAAGAAGAGGTTGAAACCGTAATTCGAGCAGTCTATAGACAAGTTTTAGGCAATGCTTATGTATTGGAGAGTGAGCGCCTCCAGGTTCCGGAATCTCAACTCAAACGGGGTGAGGTTAGCGTTCGCGAGTTTGTGCGTCAAGTCGCTAAGTCGGAACTTTACCGTTCGCGTTTTTTTGATAGTTCCCCTCGCTATCGGGCGATTGAGTTGAATTTCAGACATCTCCTAGGACGTGCTCCATCGGATCTAGAAGAAACTCGTGCTCACAGCAATATTCTCGATACCAAGGGCTTTGAAGCTGATATTGATTGCTATATAGACAGCGACGAGTACCAACAAACCTTTGGAGAAAATATCGTACCTTATATTCGAGGGTATAAAACCGAAGCTATCCAGAGTTTGGTTCAGTTTACCCACTTATTCCAACTGGTACGTGGTGCTTCTAGCAGCAGCCTCAAAGGTGACATCGCTGGCAAACAACCGAAACTAAATAGTCTGGTAATTCAAGGCACGCCAACCCCCGTAATTTCACCAGCTAGCAGTGGTTCTACATTCCGCAATCCGACATTTACTCCGCGTACTCGTCAAGGTGTGGGTGCAGGTGACGACGGCAAGATCTACCGGGTTGAAGTCACTGGCTATAAAGCAAATGCGGTAAATCGGATCTCCAAATTTCGCCGCAGTAACCAAGTCTTGTTCGTACCTTACAATCAACTTTCAGAAGAGTATCAGCGGATTCACAAACAGGGCGGTTTGATCGCCAGTATTACTCCTGTTAACTAGACAATCTTTAGTTTGGGAACAACGTAAATGGGAAGCATAATTATAAATTTCCCGAAGGTGGAGCCATAGCAAAGTAGCACTAATGATTACGTCACCCTCTGTGGTTGGTAGTACTGAAAAGAGGTTTAAAATCTTCGTTCAGGAAGTAAAAGTTAGTAATCCTCGCCGTTGTAGTACAACCGAATACATTGTTCCTGCTAACAAGATGACACCGTAAAATCAGCGGATTAATCGCACTAGCAAAAAGATTGTTAGTATGACAGAGATTGTTTAAAAATAGGGATTGGGATTGGGATTGGTCAAGAGTCAAGAGTCAGCAATTATTCCCCTACTTCTCCACTCCCTCATCCTCAGTCCCCAGTTTTCATTAAAAGCAAAATAAACTTTTTTTAATTTAGAATTCTGGATTTATTTAACTCCAATAACTAATTTAGTAAGGTAACTATTTTATTAAGTGATGCACTAAAAAATTAAAGTATCGTCTCGGATTAAAGCTTTGTAACAACTTTTAATGTACTAAATTAAATCAAGAATAGTGCATTATATAAACGGTCAAAAGCTTTGCTAAAACTTGGGTAGCTGCTCTTAATTATTTGCACCAAATTAGTATAGATGTGCTAACAGGTGAGTTATACAGGCATTTAACGCACCTTTGCAGATTAGCGTTTAACAAAAGGCTGGTCAGTAGCAAAAACAACTGACAACTGACACGAAAATCCACCCATAATATAGGTGGAATGCTCGTAAATTTATTTAATTAACCACGTTTTTCAGGAGATAATTCAATGTCACTTTGGGCTATTGATTCACCTAGGGTTGAACTGCGTCCGAACATCACCGAAGATGAATTACAGACGCTGATTCGGACAGTTTACAAACAGGTTTTGGGTAATGGGCATTTAATGGAAAGTCAGCGCTTAGTCAGTGCTGAATCATTATTGCGCGATCGCAAAATCACGGTACGCGAATTCGTCAACGCCGTTGCTAAATCAGAAATATATCAATCTCTGTTTTTTAATTCTTCTTCCCAAAATCGGTTCATTGAACTGAACTTCAAACACCTGCTAGGGCGTCCTCCTGCTGATCAGTCAGAAATAGCCGAACACGTCCGTATCTACAATGAACAGGGCTACGATGCCGAAATCGAATCCTATATTGATAGCGAGGAGTATCAGCAGAATTTTGGCGATAGTATTGTTCCCTATGCTCGCAGCACTAGCAGCCAAACAGGGCTGAAGAATGTCAGCTTTAACCGCACCTTTACCTTATTGAGAGGAGCGGCTAGTAGTGATAGCGATCGCAAAGCCAAGCTGATCAGTGATGTAGGTGCAAATTTACCTACATCTATCAAGGCTCCCGCTGCTGGTTCTAGTGCAAGCAGCACCAGCAAACGCTTCTTGATTAAGGTGATCAAAGGTGCTGCTGTCCCCCGTACTCGCCTAGGCAATATTAAATATGTGGTTGACTATAACCAGCTGTCTCAGCAAGTGCAAAATATTCATCGGACAGGTGGAAAAATCGTCAGCATCACCGAAGTTGCTTAGATTTATCTGAGTACAGGTAAAAAGGCAGAATGGCTGACCAAACAGCAGCCAATGTGGTTAGTTTAAAGAGGAAAGGGAAAAGGTAAACGTTTGAATTCCTCCTTACCCTTTCCCCAGACCACAACAAAGGTGGAATACTTATCCAAACCGTCTTGAAACAGCAGCAATTATGACCTTTGTTTTATTAAACGGATACTAGGTCGCAATAGTTTCCGCTGCAAATAATGTCCTCCGCATTTACACGCCCCCAAATGCTAGTTGCAGTTGTGAGTATGGGCACTACTATATAGACTAGGAGAATAATTCTTTAGCCAAGACATCTCTTGGGTTTTAAGCTACTTTTTCAGATCACTTTTGTAATGAAAATTACCGAATTCTTTGAACAGTCAATTGGGCAATGGCGATCGCAACGTAGCGGTCATCATTTAGCATTCGCCCACTTTGAAGAAGTGCTCTCTACGATTGACATTGAGGCCCTTACCGTCGATAAACCGGAGGTTTTGGAAATCTGTAAATTGTATGACGTTGACCCTGCAAGTATCACCCACCCTTTTCGGATGACTTGGGAGGGCGAGTCAGACTGGGATGACAAACCGCTTTCTGGTAGTACTGTGCTAGTACCAATTCCCGATCCAGAAAATCCCTCCAGAGGTAAACTCTTGCGGGACAAGGGATACGCGGAAACAATCCCAGCAGTGAGCAAATACCACCTAAGTGACGATGGTATTTTTACCCTGCTAACAGAGTATGATCACGCCGCGGCTGAAGAACGAATTTGGTTTGCTAACCCGAATCTTAGATTTCGGGTAGCGATGATTAAAACCAGTGATAGTAAAGGGGTGACTACAGCTTCCTTTTCTTCAGAGATTCGTTCTTTGTCAAGTCCAGCTAATTAATAATCTTGAGTTAAAACATAAAAGAATCATTTAGTTTTTTCTTGTTGCTCCTGAGGTTGAATATGACGATAGCGCCCAGTGGTTCTAGCACCAACGCTAGCGATTTGCTCACCTTAGCTTGTTGGATGGCAGGAGATTTTAGTAACCACAAGCAATCTTTTGCAAATCCTCAACTTTACGCTCACATCCACATTTTTTTTCGTCCTTTACCATTTGATTTTTTTTCTGCCATTGGTTTTTATTCAGAGCAAGTGTATGACTACGATTTATGGACACCCTATCGCCAGGGAATACATAGACTAGTAGATTGGGGCGATCGCATCTACATCGAAAACTACAGTCTCAAAGATCCTGTGCTTTATGGAGGTGCGGCTCGTGAATTAAATATTCTCAGAACTATCACCCCAGATAGCATTGAACGGCGTTATAACTGTTCAATGGTTTTTGTCCGAGAGGGTGAAATGTTTCGAGGTAGTGTAGAGCCAGGTAATCAATGTCTGATTCCGCGTAACGGTCATCAAACATATCTAATCAGCGATGTAGAAGTAACCGAGCATACTTGGACTAGTTTAGATAAAGGTATGGATGTTGAAACCCACGAGCAAATATGGGGTTCCAAGGCTGGCTCTTTGCAATTTGAAAAGCAGGAAAGTTTTGCCGATGAATTACATGCGGTGAGCGCATTATGTTAATTCAGCTTGAGGCTATTGAAACCAAAATGTTGCCTCCACAGGCTGAAAAAAAGATGCGTTGCTGGATTCGCAGTCGCCATTTGATTTGTTCCGGTAACTTTTTTATATTCGAGACATTAGAATATACAACGATTGAAAGATTTTCTGAATGTGTTGCTTCTTTAGGAGGATCAGTAATATCCGTTGACCCAGTTAATAAAATTTGGATGGGCGATCATCGTCAAGTTATTCTGTATCAGGCAAAAGCCAGTTTACATACACCTCATCATACCTTGAAACAATACTGGATAAAATATGGTGGCTTCTACACTAGATTTGATGAGCGTGTTTGAAAATAAATAGATAAATTGACATAAAGTTAACAGTTTGTGGCGGCTAATTGTTAGTTGCTAATTGCTAGTTTTTTAATCCTATTAGCTGTTAGTCATTAACTGCTAGCCGTCTAATTTTGTTAGAAAATGTAACTAAAAACCTCCCCAAAACTTGATAACTTAATCCTGACTCAATACTTTCCCTTATAAGCACTCTGAATCTACTTTGTGGCTTGGGAAAAGGTTAAAGGGTTAAGGCTAAGGAGTAAATTTCAGCCTTTTCCCTCTTAACCCAAAGCTATTGAATCCTGACTGTAAAGGGATGAGAAAATGTTAGTGCTTAGATCAATCCAGCGTTAAAGGAACTCGCTCTGGACTGAATCGCTCGCTAATCACCAATACTCCCAAAGCCGCGCCACCTTTGGGTGTGACATCAGGTGTTACAACCGATGTCAATAGATTTCTGGCGAATCCTCAACCTCAAGTCTCAGTCATTAGTAACTCCTACTTGAACCAACCCAACCATGCGAACCCTCTCAGACGACGAAATCAGACAAAGCCAGTATCAAACATTATCCAAAACACAACCAATTGAACTATGGTTTGGTGCTTCAGCTGATGAAATTGAAATTGTGATTCGAGCAGTTTATCGGCAAGTATTAGGCAATGCTTACGTTATGGAAAGTGAGCGGCTCACTGTCCCAGAATCCCAACTCAAGCAAGGTGTAATCCCCGTCCGCGAATTTGTCCGCCAGATTGCCAAGTCGCAGTTGTATCGCTCCAGATTTTTTGACAACGTTTACCGCTACCGCGCCATTGAGTTGAACTTTAAGCACCTGCTAGGTCGCGCTCCCGATGACTACTCCGAGACAATTCATCACAGCAATATTCTGGATGAACAAGGTTTTGAAGGGGATATTGATTCCTACCTCGATAGCGACGAGTATCTAGATGCTTTTGGGGAAAACATCGTGCCATATTACCGGGGTTACAAAACCCAAACGGGCACAAAGATATTGGAATTTACCAATATGCTGCAATTGGTGCGTAGCAATTCCAGTAGCGACAAAAACCTAGCATCAAATAATAAACCTCAGCTGGTGCGATCGCTAATTACCAACACTCCTTACGGTAAGCTGAAATCCACGGATGTTAGTGCATTACTAGCTGATCTATTTAAGCCTAAGCCAGATACCCAAGGTAATACGTTTGTTGCAGCTCGCACAGAAGCCGAAAAAGGCTTGCGGCAAAAAATTCAAGAGCAAGAAAGCCAAATTATAGCTTTGCAACAACAACTAGCAGACTTACGAACCTTTGCTAGCATCGGTACAACACAATTCAGTAGTAGTTGGCAGTCTTCTAGTTCTGTTACAAGTACAGACGAATATACATCTCTGCAACAGCAGGCTGACGCCCAGGCAAAACAGATTACTTCTTTACAAGAGCAAATTGCTGATGCTCGACGGTTTGCCACAATTGGAGAAGCCCGGTTGAATAAGTGGCGCAGTCGCGTTTTTAATGGCTAATATCATATTCGGTTGATTAACCATAATACTTAGAACCCCACCTCTAGACCGTCTTCACAAGCGGTGAAGGAAATCTTGGCGTCAGCTAAAACTTTGGTGGGGTTTTATTCTAGGCAATTTGCTGATCATGACATAACAGAGGCTAACGCGCACCCGATTGTTTTATGATTTCGATTGTGCAGCTTGCCTAACAACTTGTTCGTCTAAACCTAATGCTTGAGCTATCTGCTCAATACTTAACCCTAACGCTAATAACTGAGGTATTGTTTCTAGCTTGCCTTCTAACTTGCCTTCTTCTTTACCTTCTAACTTGCCTTCTTCTTTACCTTCTAACTTGCCTTCTTCTTTACCTTCTAGTTTCCCCTCTGTAAAAACTTCTTGGTAAAATCTAGTTTGCTTTAACTCACTTAATCCAAACATTTTCGCCATCTCCTCCCGGCTTAAGTGCGGCAATTTGTAGATTAATATCGTTTCTATCAATTGTATAATTTCCCGCTGTTGGGCGGCATCTATAATTTCTTTTCTGGCGCTGTCTACTATCTCTATAGCTTTTATTGTCGCAGTTGATTCTGGTTCTACGACTAATTTTACTGTCTCAATTCCGATTGATGATGCCTCCATCGAGGTTAATTCATCTAGATAGACGCGAGTTACTCTTTGTGAGTTGAGTAATTCTGCGTATCTTTCTGTATCTCCAGTATCAATGCTGCGGCTAGGAAAGATAACGACACTACGCCAGGTATTAGTTAATTCGGTTTTATCGAGATAGTTAAAGATTTCGGTGAATAAACGTGAATATATTTTTTTGTCTGGTTGAAATTGAACTTCAGCAAAATAAATGGCTAGTTCTGGTGCATTTGGGAGGAATACGCCATCGATTCTAAATGCTAGTTGCTTAACTTCAACTGAGGAAAATTGATAAGCGTTAGCCAGTTGTGGCGGTTGGTTGATTAGTTCAAAGAAGGTGCTGGGGAAGCTTTGGAAGATGCGATAAAATATACTGTCAGTTTTCAAGTCAGCTGGTTTTTCAGTTAATGAACGTATTTTACAGTTCGGCGATCGCCTAATTATCAAACTTACAAAATCAAGGACGGGCAAGACGCCCATCCCTACTAATTATGACTCGTCGCTTTCGCCCGAATTAACCAGTCAGCATCAGTAGCACACATTTCTCGGCTGGATGAGTCTCCTAAACGGTCTAGCGCTAATAAGCAAGCATATTTCAAATCCCAAATCGGCGTACTCAGGCAAGTTTTGAGTTCGGTAACTGCGCGTGGATCGCCCAATTCCCCAAGAGCGATCGCACAAGCAGTACGGGATTTCTGAAATTGAGGTTCGCGGTTATGCAGATTTTCCACTAATAAATCGTAGCTAGAAGTATATTTCAGCCAACCGAGAAGTTTCATGACATGATAGTGAGCACCATAATCGTTATAGGCTTTGTCCATATAAGTTGCTAGCAGTGCTTGGGCTGCTTCCTGTAAATAGACATCCAGTAAAGTTTTGGTTGCTAAATAGCACCGACCAAAATCGGTTTGGTACAGTTCATCAATGACAAAATTCAGTACAGGGGTAACGTCATACTCATGTACTAGATCAATGTCGTTGGGATGATCGTGTAGTACTTGCTCTAGATATGGCTGAACTTCTGCAAACGTAATTTCACCAGTGGGAACGCCTATATCCAAGAGCATCCGTAAGGCTCGCAGTCGGAACACCAGAGATACAGGACAACGGGCAATTTGGGGTATGGCTTTGTAGTAGTGCGAATCAATCAGATCTTGAATGCAACCGCGCCGTGCATTAACGTTGGGACTTTGCAGCAGCGCTATTACTTCAGTGATTTGAGAGTAATCACCCGTAAAGCGACAAACTGTGGCGATCGCTGCACTACGGGTAGGTTCGTCCTCAGCTTGGGTAAATTTTTGCACACGTTCTAGAGCAGACTTATAATCGGCGTTAGCCAGGGTATGAATAATCACTCGATAAATTTGACCTGGTTTATCCAGCAGTTGTGCTACTTCTTCGAGAATTTCTGGATCTTTAGTACCGATTTCCCCAATTGTCCATACGGTATTTTCAACTGTATAAATATCATCATCCTTGAGGCATTGTCGAATTACAGGTAATGCTGATTCAGCCTGCAATCGCCCCAGACTTTCTACAGCTTTGCGTCGAACAATGCGGTGATCTAATTCAGCCGGGTTACTAGTTTCAATTGCACGTACCAAAGCTGCAATTGATTGCTCAGTTGGGAAATTAATCAGATGCGAAACAGCAATGTATTTATCAGTGGGGTCTTCGAGTTGTTCTAATGGTGTATCGATAATTGCGATCGCTTGATCTTCTGTTAAACCAAAAATTTTAAAAAAACGTTTATCCATTGATTTGTAAATGACTGAGGAGAGTTACTCAAAGGTCACGTTTACTATCGTACTAGGGACTGGGGACTGGAGACTGGGGATTGAGAAATAGCGGTAAATTAAGATTTGAAACAACAATATTTAGAGTAGATTTTTTTGAGCAGCTTCATCCTCAATTGGTCAAACTGGTGAGGGAAAAAGTACCAATTTATGAATTCACGCCGACAGAAAGCGATGAACCGAATCTGACAAGTATTCAGTACTTTAAGAAACACTTTGAGTCTTACTTACAGGGGAATATTTTTCCATTTGAGGAGTTAGGAGGAGTCAGTGCGGTCTTCTTTGGACTTCTTCTTCAAAAAGGTTTACCAGTGGTAACGCGATCTGAGAAGATCAGAATATATGCATTTGACAGTTGAACACTGAACAACAAATCATCATATAGATACGCGTTTAGGAAACAACAGATATGGATGAAACCTCAGAGATCATATCAACCCATAATGTTACCGCTCAAGATTTAGCAGAGGTCATTGCAGAACTTGAGCAATATCGGGAACGTCTGGTAAAAGAAACTACGGAAGCGGCAAAACGGGCTAAGGTGATGAGGATAAGTCTCATGGCGCAACTGGAGCCGGAGCTTACTAAGATTGACTTTGCACTTCAGGAACTCCGCAATCAGCAGGCCAACCTGATGGTTAGTAACTAGTAATCCATGTTGATAATTTAGCTATGAGTGATATGCTCAACTTTGAAACTCAATCGGGTGGAAGTTCGCTAAATCTGTCCCAGACAGAGACTGATGCCTTGCTTGAGGTTGTCAGTGAGCAACTAAACCTGAACACCTTCAACCCTGATGACCAACAAATTCTCAAGCGGATGGTTGAAAGTCTAGGAGACTCGCGGGGGATGGTACGCTTGAGTTTCGCGGAGGCATTAGGGAAAATTGGCAAGCCCGTTACCCCGTTGTTACTGGAGGCTGTGACAAACCACCCAAATCCGGTTGTACGGAGAGCCAGCGCTAAAACCTTGACACTCATTGCTGATCCAAAAGCAGTTCCGACTTTGGTCAACGCCCTCTTAAATGATCAGGATACGGTTGTCAAAAACTCGTGTGTTGGAGCACTGGCTAAAACGGGTGAGTCAGCAGTGCCAGCATTACTAAAAATTTTAGCGTCAACTGAGTATCCCGAAAGTTCCAAGGGTCTGGCAACATGGGCGTTGGCATTTATTGGTGCAGAAGCAAAGGAGTATGTATATCGAGAAGTTCACTCTGACTCGCCTGAAGTTCGTGCTGCTGTGATCGGTTCAATCGCAGTGATCGCTCAGGAAAATCCAGAAGCGGGAGCGTTCGATATCATAATGAATGCTCTGGGTGATCCGGTTTCATCCGTGCGATGCGAAGCGACAACTGCCTTAAGTAACCTAAAGTATCGACCTGCGGTTCCCCAACTAGTTGACTTGTTAACAAATCATGCCGATTGGGAAACTCGAAGGGCTGCGGCTCTGGCATTAATGAAGATAGGCGATCGCGCTGCCTTAAAACCTCTGCAAGCTGCATTGGCTCAGGAAGAGGAAGCACCAGTTCAAGCAGTCATCAAGTTGGCGATTTCTCAAATTGAGAGGCACTTAGAAGACTGGGAATAAGACAGTATGGACATTCACAATTAAACCATTTTGTTACAGTGCGATCGCTAACAGGACTTACGCAAGTGTCATATTTTTAACGCCAGAGGTTGTCCAGAGTCAAAGGTCAAAAGTCCAAAAAACCTTGATTTTTGAACGCCACTTGCTTCTCCTGTGGTCGCCGCTGCGCGAACAAGTCGGCATAGCCGCAAGGGCGCAGTGGCTCCCCTTGACCCTTGACCCTTGACTCTTATACCAGAAGCCTTGTGTGCCAGTTGCGTAAGTCCTAGCTAATTCACTCTCTTAGAATAGTTAATCACCTGATCTAATCGGGGCAATGCACTCACTGCTGACTCACGAACGTATGAATCAGCAGATTCATCATTGGTTAATGCCGTCAGTACTTCCACACCCCGAATATCACCCATCGAACCAAGTGCATTCACAATCGCCACAGCCACCGCAACGTTATCCGTCGTCCTTAGCGCTTCAGCCAAAATTTCAAAAGCAGGAGAACCAATTTCACCTAGCGCCATCACTGATGCAATGTAAACAACCGGATGTGGGTCATTGAGCGCTGTTTTTAATCCCTGTAAGCCATCGCTTGGGAAGGGAACTTCTGGATGGTTGGCAGCGACCTGAGCCAGAGCCTTAGCACAGCTGCCTCGAATGGTCGCATTATCGCTGCTTAACAATGACTCTACCAGCGAAGGCACGGCATCGGGGCCAATAGCACCCAGTGCCTTGACCGCAGCTCGGCGGTAGGTCACATCTTCATCATCCAAAATGCCCATCAAGCGAGAAATAGTATTTTCATCGCGGACATCAGCCAACTCCCGCATTGCTCGTTCCCGCAGATTAGGGTTGGGATGTTTCAATTGTTCAAATAAAGAATCTATTGTCATAGGTTTATTTTTATATCGTCAAATAGCCGGGGGCTGGGGGGCTGGGGCTG
>NZ_JADEXR010000150.1 GCF_015206995.1 aff. Roholtiella sp. LEGE 12411
ATTGGGCATGGGGCATTGGGCATGGGGCATTGGGGATTGGGCATTGGGGATTGGGGATTGGGCATTATTAATTTCTGGAAATGTCGAATGTTGTAGCAAGCAAAAACTATGTTAGTGGAGTTTTATGCTGCAAGTATGCAACTAGCTGCTCTCCTGCGGTGTCAATGTGTCGCTTCAATAACCTGACGGCAGTTTTTGGATCTCGCTGACGACAAGCATCCAAAAGCTGATAGTGTTCCTTTTGGGAACGCTCGTGATAATCCATTTGCGTCATCTGCACGCGGATATAGCGAGAGCAATTAACATGCAAGTTTTTAATCATCATCAGCAGCCGAGGACGTTCCGCAGCTGCGTACAGCGTTGCATGAAATTCCCAGTTGAGTTTTGCTAATATACCTGCATCAGTTGCTTGGTCAGTTACTTCCAGAATCACAGCAGCTTTTTCTATATCTGATTCACTTAACTTGGGTATTGCTATTTGTATCGCTTTGACCTCCAAGGCGCTACGAATCTCGCAGATTTCTTGCGCTTCAGTGGCTGTTAGCACTGATACTATTGCACCGCGATTTAGATACAGTGTTACCAATCCTTCTGCTTCTAGCTGTTTGAGTGCTTCGCGTACGGGAATGCGGCTGACTCCAAACTGAGTGGCGATTTCATCTTGTCTTAAGGATTGTCCTTCTTGAAAAATACCCCGCAGAATCGCTTCCCGTAAGGCGTCGGCAATTAAATCTGGGGTACTGCGTTGTTGCAGCACGTTGGCTGCCAAGTCATTTAAGTTCATAATTTATATTGTATACAAAAAATCGTATACAATATCCAAAGTTACAAACAACAATCCCCTGAAAATTACAGGAGACAGTTATGAGCATTGCATCTCAAGCAAACCGAGTTATTATCTTCGATACCACACTACGGGATGGCGAACAATCACCAGGCGCAACATTAAACGTAGAAGAAAAGCTTGCGATCGCTCATCAACTGGCTCTACTCGGTGTCGATGTGATTGAAGCAGGTTTTGCTGTAGCCAGTCCCGGAGATTTCCAAGCTATTAAAACCATTGCTGAACAAGTCGGGATAAAGGGTGGCCCAATCATTTGCAGTTTGGCGCGAGCGATTCGCCAAGATATTCAAGCAGCCGCTGAAGCCTTGAAACCCGCTGCTCACTCCAGAATCCATACGATGATTTCCACCTCTGATATTCACCTTAAATATCAGTTGAAAAAGTCCCGCAGCGAAGTATTGGCGATCGCCGAAGAAATGATTGCATACACCAAGTCGTTTGTGGATGATGTAGAATTTTCGCCAATGGATGCTAGCCGCACTGAAAGAGAGTTTCTCTATCAGGTATTGGAGGTAGCGATCGCCGCAGGTGCAACCACGATTAACATTCCTGATACCGTCGGCTACTGTACACCCAAAGAAATGGGAAATCTGATTCAAGGTATTCGAGAACACGTTCCTAATATTGATCAAGTGATTCTTTCTGTTCACACCCAAAATGATTTGGGTTTAGCTACAGCTAACGCTTTGGCAGCAATTGAATATGGTGTGCGTCAGGTAGAATGTACGATTAATGGTATTGGTGAACGAGCAGGCAATGCAGCACTAGAAGAGATTGTCATGGCCTTGCAAGTTCGCAAACCCTTTTTTAACCCCTACTTTGGTCGTCCGGTCGATTCTGATGCACCCTTAACGAATATAAAAACCCAGGAGATTTACAAAACCTCATCCTTGGTTTCCCAATTAACAGGAATGTTGATTCAACCCAATAAGGCGATCGTGGGGGCAAACGCTTTTGCTCACGAGTCTGGGATTCACCAAGATGGTATCATCAAGCACCGCCAAACGTACGAAATTATGGAAGCTGGTGCGATCGGTTTGCCGGAAAATCGTATTGTTTTGGGTAAGCACTCTGGAAGGAATGCTTTTCGTACTAGGCTTAAAGAGTTGGGTTTTGACCTAAATGAAGCAGATTTAAACAAAGCCTTCAATCGGTTTAAAGAAGTCGCCGATAAGAAAAAGGAGATATCAGATTGGGATTTAGAAGCGATCGCTAGAGATGAAACGCAGATTCAAGTAGAAAGTGGGTTTCAAATTGAACACGTCCAGGTAATCTGCGGTGACTGTACTTGCCCAACTGCAACCATCACAATTGTCACCCCCGATGGTAAAATTCTCACAGATGCGAGTGTAGGTACTGGCCCAGTGGATGCAGTGTATCAAGCAATCAGTAAACTAGTGCAAATTCCCAATCAACTAATTGAGTTTTCTGTCCAATCTGTAACCGGAGGAATTGATGCGCTGGGAACTGTGACAATTCGTTTGGGATATCAAGAGCGGATATTCTCTGGGCAAGCATCTGATACTGATATCGTGGTGGCAGCAGCTTATGCTTATATAAACGCCCTGAATCGCCTCTATCGTTACTTGCGATCGCAAAGGCTGCATTTGCAGGTGACAAGCTCTGCTATCATTTCTAGGTAGGTTATTGTTTGTAGTTTGTAGTTGGCCCTATCTTCGCTAAAGCACCAACTACAAAACTATCAAAAGAACTATGAATCAACAACTTGAGCTGAATGAATAGCTGTACAAGGCTTTGCTCCTGATTTTCGCAGATGTCTAATGTATCGTGATCAAAGTGAAATGGTATAACTCAAGAGATTAGCGATCGCATTTTTGATCAATCTACATCAAGTAGCGGCAAACCTTTAGTTTTATTCGTTATTGGATAAATGTCATTTAATTCAGCTGAATTTTTTGTTTTTGTAGGAATTATTTATCTGCTCTATCGGATCATTGCTTTCCGTGGGCAAAATATGATGCTGCTCATTGCCAGTTATGTATTTTATGGCTGGTGGGATACACGTTTACTTTTTCTGATTGTTTTATCAACAGTTATCGACTTCAACTGCGGATTGATGATTGAATCAGGTCGTCTGACACGATCCAACCGCTACTTGGGTTCCTGGTTAGTAATCTTTGCAGCCTTGGTTTTTGGGACATTGCAATGGAATGCAGTTCAAATAAGAACAGCTCCCTTGGGAATATCAGTACAGTGGGGGGAACTTTTTCCTCTGATTTGGACAGGCTGGTTAATTCTGCTGGGGGCGCTAGCGTTAATCATCATTGCCAACCTTTTATATAACCGATGTGTAGCACTCAAGAGGGAGAAACGCCGTCAATTATTTTTGTGGATCGGTATATGTTGTAATCTGGGCATTCTCGGTTTTTTAAAATACTGTAATTTCTTCCTTGAAAGTGCAATTGAGCTAATACGGGTAATAGGAATGCCAGTAGAATTATTGCACTTAAGCTTAATTGTGCCTATAGGAATTTCGTTTTACACATTCAAAGCAATTAGCTACGTCGTTGATATTTACAAAGGTAAAATGGAGGCGTCAGGTAGCTTATTAAACTTTGCCCTGTTCTTGGGTTTCTTTCCAACCCTACTTGCAGGCCCAATTGACCGAGCATCGCAATTACTACCGCAGTTATCAAATCCGCGATCGCTAAGTTTGCAGCAATCATCTGAAGGTGTCTTTTTGATTTTATTTGGTTTGTTCAAGAAAGTCGCGATCGCTGATGGAGCTGCTAGTTCGGTCAACGCAATCTATCAGACTACTGGAACAGTTTCTTGGATTGATGTTGTCTTAGCAACATTCCTCTTTACTATCCAGATATACTGCGATTTTTCTGGCTACTCCGACGCTGCTAGAGGTGTATCCAAGCTTTTCGGGATAGAACTGGTGGACAACTTTGATTTGCCATACTTTTCCCAGACCCCCAGCGAGTTCTGGCGTCGTTGGCATATCAGTCTTTCCACTTGGCTACGAGACTATCTTTACATCCCTCTGGGTGGCAGCCGTCAAGGGGAACGCAGAACTTATCAAAATCTCATGGTAACAATGGTGCTTGGAGGGCTTTGGCATGGAGCAGCATGGAACTTTATTCTCTGGGGTTTTTATCAGGGAGCAATTCTTTGCTTGTATCGAGCCTTAACTCCCAAGATAGACAAGGTAAAACTATTTTTGAGTCAAAGTATTGAACTGAATGGCACTAAGTTCATCTGGGGAGGAAAACAAGACTCTTTTCTGACTTTTGGGCATGAGAAGCATAAAATTCCCCAGTCACCAACACCCACTTTAACTTCTTTACCTTCATACTATTCAGGTATTGTACTTCTGGGGAGAATAGCGGCAATCCTGTTGTTCTTCATAATCACTTGCTATGGATGGCTACTATTTGGCGCTATTTCTTTGGCTCAAGTTATTACCTTCACCAAAATTTTGTTTACAGATTTTGGCAATTTTGCCCTTAGTATACCGAAGCCCCCACTAGCTGTAATATTGGGGATTCCGCTATTGATTGGCTACGAATTTCTCAAATATGCTGTTAAATCAAATTTAAGCCGTCATTTCCCCCCACCAGTTCGTGCAGCTTTTTACGCCGCACTAATCTTTATTCTGTTAATGGGAACGAGTAATGCACCTACTCAATTTATCTACTCTCAATTTTAAGCCACCCTCTACTGGTAAGGGACTCCGTAAAAGGATCGTGATGGGACTATGGATTATTTTCTTCCTATTTGTAATAGATGTTGCAATCAACCTCTTGTTTCCCTATCCTTCAGATCCACGCATTTTGAATCACAGTCAACTCAGCCTTTATTTTAACTATGGTCGCTCACTTGAGGGCAAGCTTTCACAAATGGTCGGGCCAACAGATGAGTCTAGTTCCGCCATCGCCATAGCTGGTTGGTTAGATCCAGAGTTATGGAAAAAATCAAATTTACCAACTAGTCCTGCAACCAGGGATGACTTGCTGATTGCTATTTATGGCATGTCATTCTCTAATTATGTGGGTGAAGCCATCAAAGAAATCGATCCTAAAGTCACGTTGAGGATGATTGCAGGGCCAGCAGCTCCGCCAAGCTACTCCTTTGCTGGATACAAACTAGACCGAGGTAGACATCAGGCTGATGTTGTGATTTTAGGAATTCTGGCTTCTAGTATTAAAGGAATGGGTGCGATGAATGGCATGACATGGCAGTTTGAAGCCCCAGCCCCTTATACTTACCCAGCATACTTGCTAGAAGACGGTAAACTCAAAGAGATAACGCCGATGCTCTCATCCCTGGCTCAACTACGGGCTACCCTTAGTGACAAGCAAAAGCGGAATGCATTACTAGCCCAACTGCAACAATACGATCAATTCTTTAATTCGTTTCTGTTTGAGCAGAATTTTCTAGACAACTCTACAACTATCCGGTTAATTCGTAGAGCTTTTGCACAACGTCATCAAAAGAATATAGAGAGTCAGATTCATAATTCTAATGGGTTCAACGAAAAAACTCAAGTACCAGTTTTGAGAGCAATAATTACTGATTTTGCAGCAACAGCTAACAAGGACGGTAAATTGCCAATTGTAATTCTATTCAATGATCGCGGCTATGAGAATCATTTGTTTTATGCATTGGAAGCAACCCTCAAGAGTGCTGCTATTCCATACGTAAGCACCCATAACATTGCTCCAGCTTCTAACTTGAATAACTTTACTGCTGATGGTCACTTTGTCAATAGTGTCAATAAACAAATAGCCAAAGCTGTACTTGGGTTGATCGACGAGCATTTTCATGCGCGTAGTTCTACTCGATCTGTTTTCCCCGCTTTGTAAGTGCATCGTCAATACGGTTGGGGGAGAGGGGGAGGAACGCCGCTCCGGTACTGCGTACTGGGTACTGGGAAAAGGGTTTTAAAATTTGGCGGTGGGTAAAAGCCACCGCCATAATTTTTCGATTTTACACACAGTCCCCAATCTCTAATCCCAATTAATTAACGCCGACGCTTCACAAGCATGAATACGGCGATCGCACTTACACCTAAAAGCCATCCTCCTGATGCTTCAGGTACACTAACTTTCAAGGGATTAATGGGTTTAGAGAGATTTTCCTTACCATTCTCAACTTTGCGATCAAAGCGATCGCTTTGGGCTTCTGCTTCTTTGAGCAACTGTCTTTGTTCATCGTTGACTAATACCAACATCGAAGAATAAGGGCTGACAATCTGATACTTTTTAGCTACAGCATGAATCGCATCCAAACTTTTGAGGTTGTCTAACTTAATTTTTTTACTCAAACCTAAAATTAATTGTCTAGCTGCTAATGGCAAAAAATCATCTTGTTGGTTACTAGTTGCAATTGCTGTGTCTAATGTTTGCAAATACCAAGCATAACCATTAACAACACTTACAGAGTCACTTAAAACTGATTTGGTAGCAATTCGTTGCAGCACCTCCGAAATATCAACACCAACTTCACCACCGCTATCTTGTAATGATTTAATGATGCCATCATTATAAGCCCCAGGTAATCCACCTAGATGTACCATCCACAAAGGTGCAGGCGTTTCGGGAACGGTTTTATTGTTCTTCGACAATTCATAACTACCTTCATCACTCAACAGCAAAACGACATCATAAGCTGTATCTCCACGCAAATTATTAAACTGTGTCAGCATTTCTTGGGGTTGAATTGTGCCGTAAAAAGTGACTTTTTCCGGTTGGAATTGCTGGAGATCATCTAACCGTTTGGGTGTCGCTCCAGGAGAAACACTCAGATATAAATCTGCATCGTTGTTTGTCAACTCATTATCTGCAAAGCCGTGTTTTTTCAACCATGATAATGTTTGCACCAATTCTTTAATATGTTCCCCCATGCTACGAGAGGTATCGAGAACTACAGCAACTCGCTGGTTTTTGGTTAAGGTGTAATCTTGACGAGATAGGGGTTTAGCTAATATTTTGTAGCCTTCCTCTAAATTTACTTCATGTAATACAGGCTGAATTTTTCCACTCGCGGGGATGAATTCTTCTAACCAAGCATCGTCTTTCCAACCGATTTCTTTACCGTTGCGGATACGCTTGGTTTGATTAGTCCAGAATATATTACGTTTTTCCCCTAAATCGGGCATTTCCCAACCCAAGTCTTGTCCCAGCACTTTGTAAGTTAACCATAGGTGCATTTCTGTGGGAAGAGGTGGTTGCCCTTCTCTTTGTTGTATATTGTTAGGAGGAATAGGAAAAGCCCGTAAGCGATAATGTCTCGGCCCTACTTGTTCCAACAAAGCTGGATCTATAGGCCGTGAACGTCTAACTTGAGAATTATAAACTTTCTGGGCAGCACCGCGACTAGAGACAACAAAAGGAAAACGTTGGTCTAATTTATTAGTATCTCCTAACCATAAGCCAGTAATTACAGCGCTTTCTGGCAAAGAAAAGGAGTAAAAAACTTCCTGAACTTCTCGTGTTTGATTTTTATAAACTTCGTACAATTCCACATCAGCCCAATCACCATGTTCTTGAACTGTGACTTGTTGTGATAACAATAAAACTTTTTTTTCGTTGATATTTAATAAACCTGCTTTAACTTCTTGTTCGTTAAAAGTAGATTGTACTGCGTGACTAACTGCTGTTTTTTCTGCTTTTTGTAGAGGTGTATCAAAAAAATCGGCGTAAAGTTTCTCTGCTTTGGCAGAATCTTTTTCAGAACCATTATATAAAAATGGCGACATCAGAAAATTATAAGTTGCTTGCAATCCATCAGCAGCCGATTTATCTAAGCCTAATACATGATGATACATAGCACTGATGTGGTTATTTTCTTGCTTGCTGCTCAGGTAGCGGTAAGAAGATAAATAAGCGTTAACTAATCCTGTACGGATTTGTTCTGACTTGGCTACGAGCGTTTGGCGATCGCGATCATTTTTAGGTGTATTAGCTAAGAGTGAAAAAGCTAATACTTGGGGTTGTTGTTGTAAAGATATAAAAGTAACTGCGAACGCCACAACAACTGCACCAGCACCAGCAAATGTTTTATTTTTACCATGTTCTAAAGCAAAAGCTCTTAGAATTTTTGCTCCCGAATGGACATACATTGCTGTTAATGCTGATGGCATGGCAATAAACAATGTAGCACTAAAACCAAGAATAGCTAGCCAAGTGAGAATCAGTAATAAGCCCCCCACAAAAGCTGAGTGATGTAGTATATCCCATAATGGTTTTACCCATGCAAATTTGATGAATTCTTGCAACAGAAATACTGCTAATGGCAAGGCATAAAATAACAACACCACACCCGCATAAATGCCAAATACCAGCATTAATGTATGGGCTAACATTTGTACCCATTGCAAACCACTTTTGCGTCGGTTAGCATAACCCCAAAATAATTCTCCAGTAAAAGCAGCTATACATACGCTCGTTGTTATTAGAATTTGGCTACTAGCTGATGTCAGTTCTCGAATCACAAATAACCGCAGCAAACACAACACAAATAGCGGTGCTTCTACACCATAAAATAAGCGGATTAGTTGTAAAGGTTGTTTACTAAACCTCCAGCCACCGATAATACTGGAAATTGTGGGAATTGCAATTAAAGTAACTAGAGTCAAGGAAAATTCAGTTGGGATATCACCTGTTAAGGTTGCCTGAAATAATGGCACACCTACGTATGGTAATATCCCTATATAAACTAACATTAAAAATGTCAGGTTCCAGAGCCAAAAAATTCCGTAAAAACTTGTATTCCAAAACAATTTCACAGCTTTACTCCTCCGAAAATATTTAACCTGGTTGCGGCGAGTAGTCCCCCACCAACTTTTATGTATGGTGGGGGAGGAACGCCACTCTGGTACTGGGTACTGGGAAAAGTTTTTTAAAATTTGGTGGTGGGTAAAAGCTCCCACCATAATTTTTCGATTTTACACCAAATCCCCAATTCCTTTAACTAAAATTTAACACTTCCGACGCAGATAATCATTGAATCAACTGCTGGAAACGCTTATCCTCTGAAATCTCATCAAAATCCAAGTCAACTGCTGCTTCTTCTTTGTATCTGGGATTAAGTTCAATTGCTTGTCGCAGAGTTTCTAGAGCTAATTCAACTTGTCTTTGTAGTGCATAACAAGCTGCTTTGTTGTAACAGGCGCTAGCATAATCTGGCTTAATTTCCAAGGCTTTGTTAAAACTAGCGATCGCTTCATCATCGCGTCCTAATCTCACCAAAGTATAACCACGTTTATCCCAAGCTTTCGGGGAATTAGGTTGAAATTGTAGCGCTTGATCAAAAGAAGCGATCGCCTCTTCATATTCTTCTAATTCTATCAGAGCTAGACCGCGATTCATCCAAGCAACTACATCATCAGGCTTGACTTGCGTAGCTTGATCAAAAGAAGCAAAAGCTTGCTGATGCTGTCGTAAATAGCCGAAAGCTACACCGCGATCGCACCAAGCTTGATGATTATTGGGATTAATGTTAATAGCTCTATCATAAGAAGCGATCGCATCTTTGTAGCGTTTTAATCTTGCAAGAGTAATACCGCGTTTGAACCAAGTTACAGCATCATCAGGCTGGATTTGAACTGCTTTATTGTAAGCTGCGATCGCATCATCATATTGCTTTTCAGAAAACAGAAGATCACCTTCTTTTACATAATCCTCAGCAGAGACTTCTAGTTCCTCTGGCTGTTCCTGTATTTCTTGTTCAACTTGCTGATCTACAAGTTCTGGGATGGACGTAGATGTGATATCAACTAGCTCGTTAAGAATTAAATCTTTTCTTTGTTGAGCATCCATCTGTAGCTCAGATAGTTGCAAAACAAAATCTGTTTCTAATTTTTCTAATTTTTCGAGAATAAGATTTTTTTGGTGTTGAGCATTAAACTGTAATTCTGAAAATTGCGAACTAAATTCATCACCCGATTTTTCTAAATCATCAATAATTAATTCTTGGCGTTTTTGAACATCTACTTGTAATTCAGATAGTTCTAAAGCAAATTCTGATCGCAATTTTACTAAACTTTCAATAATCTGATCCTTTTGCTGCTGAGCATCCACCTGTAATTCCGATAATTCAGATTTCAATTGACTATCTACTTTCCCCAAGTTCTCAAACGTGATATTTTTCTGCTGCAAAGCATCAATCTGTAATTCCGATAGTTGAGATGCAAATTCTGATTGCAATTTTACTAAACTTTCAATAATCTGATCCTTTTGTTGTTGAGCATCCACCTGTAATTCCGATAATTCAGATTTCAATTGACTATCTACTTTCCCCAGATTCTCAAGCGTGATCTCCTTCTTTTGCAAAGCATCTACTTGTAATTCCGATAGCTGATATGCATACTCTGACTGCAATTTTGCCAAACTCTCAAGAGTCTGATCCTTCTGCATCTGAGCATCAAACTGCCATATAGAAAGTTGAGATTTAAACTCAGACTTTGATTCTTCTAAATCAGCAATAGTCAATTCTTGCTGTTGTTGTACACCCAACTTTAAATTAGATGATTCCTCAGTTAAAGAAGATACTAATTTACCTAAATTATCCAGCGCTATATCTCTATGTTGTTGAGCGCTTAACTCTAATTTAGATAGCCCAGAAGCAAATTCTGATTCTAAAGTTTGTATATTTTGTTGAGACTGTTTGATTTCAGTTTCTAATCTAGCTAATAGTTGTACTTTAGCTTTATTTAGCTCCGATGTAAATAAAGGTAAATTTCCTTCTTCACTTTTTATTTTTTGTTGTAAAATATCAGCTTCCTGTTCTAATTTATGAGTTATATTTTTAGCCTCTTGAATAAGATTTTCAGCGTCTTGCTTAACAGTAGTAAGTTGAGTTTCTAATTTTTCCATTCCCTGTAGCTGTTTCATAGCTCTATCAGCAATTTCACGAATTACCACCCGTCGTAACAGCCAAAATAAAGCAATTGCTGCAACTGGAAATAGACTTAATATAACTAGCCACACATTGAGCAGGATGGTTGTACGGCTAAAAGCGCGATTGAAATCAGATTGGACTTGCTGTTGAAGCCGCTTTTCCGATCGCAGCCGTGCTAATTCTTCCCGTTCCTGATTTGATAAAATTCGAGCAGGCGTCAGTGCTGGAGAGGGAGATGGTGCAGGTTGTCCACTGACAATACCAGCGGATAGTAGCAAAGGCGAAAAGACAATAGCGCCTTTCAACACTAAAGCAAAAATAGTTTGATTTTTGTTCTTCATAACAACCATCCCCATCTGTTGGTCAGCTTTGGAAGCGGCGTGCTTCTCTACAATCTATAACAAAATTAAGTTCTGTAATATTGCTAAAGGCATCGATTCACTAATAGATGCTTACAAAGACTGGAAAACTTTCGTTGCATCCGTGTTTTCTGCCGTTCTTGCGGATATGAGTTGATGCACATCTTGGACACTGCATAGCGATCGCTCCAATTCATACTTCAATTATGCAACGCCCAAAATTTTGTTACCCCAAACAATTAAACCGGGTAGCAATATAAGAGCAAAGGAGCTTGGAAGCGTGGTAAAAGCAGATACATAACAATTATTGAGTTCTGAAAAGATATGGTAAGTCAAGATTGGTTGGTGACAGAAGAAGGCAAGTGTGAAGCTTGGGAAGAATTAGCAGATGACCTAGAATTATCCACAGGACAATATCGGCTCTATCGGTTTTTAACGGATCTTGAAGATATTCTGTATAAATTTCAGAGCGATCGCCAACGATTACAAGCGATTTATCCCCTAGTGCGGCGATTATTGACCAGTTCGGAATGGTTGCAAGGTGAATATCTCGAACCCGACTCAGAAACAGGTTGGTCGGTACTCACCCTATACGATGAGCCGGATTTTCCTTTGACTGTGCAGACAGTCGCATGGTTGCCAGCAAGAGTATCACCAATTCATAATCATGCTACCTGGGGAGTTGTCGCACTGATTAGTGGAGAAGAAAAAAATACACTGTGGAGACGGACTGATAATAACGGTGGTATTGAAAAAGTTGGCGAAATTATTTTAACTCCAGGAGACATCATTAGTTTGATGCCAGATGCAATCCATCATGTTGAAGCACTTGGTGAAGAACCGACGATTAGCTTCAATTTGTATGGCGAAACCAACTACGAACAGCGATTTGAATTTGATCCAGTTGCTGGTACTGCAAAGAACTTTTGATGTCGCTTTCAGGAGTATCAACGGTTCATATTTTTGATGTCTGCAAGCCGCACACTCGTGACTTTTAGTCATGAGTTAGGTGCTTCATATTTCTATACTGGATTTGACTTTCAGGGACTGGTTTAAATTATCTCCTAAATTCACTTAAATCTGCGAACTTTGCATAACTACAGTTCCAGTGGGACGAGAGACGTTTGTATCTGTCTCCAGCGTCACAATTAACCCAGAAAATTGTGGGTGATAAAATTCTTTGTACATTTGATTTGTGAATGGTAATTCAAAGGAAGCAGTTCCCCAAGAATAGGGCTTGACTTCACCACAGGGTAACTTTTCACTATTCACAATTGTCCATAAGAAATAGATATAACCAGGAGGTGGAGCGGGAAGATTTTGGAACACCATTACCGCCTTTTGTTGTTCAGGATCGATTACTATACTTCCTGAACTGTTATTGGTCGATTTGACTGATTTAAAGGGAAACATTCGTGTTTGGGAATTTTGGAGTAGGCTTTTAACAGCTTGGGCTTGGGCAAAATCCTGTTGTAAACGCTGGTTTTCTGCTGTGACAATATTCAAATTTTGACGTAGCCGATAGTAATCGACCCCCAAAACTACCACAAATAGTGCAGCAATACTACCAGCAATTCTTCTCCATCGCAGTGGCGATCGCTTAACCACAGGAGCCTGTGTAGTTGAGTTCTCAGCTTGTTCCAGAATTTTGGGCAGTAAATGTGCTGGTGCTTCTACCTCAGTAAAGCCATCTAGCACTTGTCGCAGAACTTCCTGCAAATCATCAATTTCGGCAATCAGTTCTGGATGTTCATCAAGTAATAGCCGAAACTCTTGGGCTTCTTCAGGGGTGAGATCATCGACGACAAACCCCGCAGCCAAGTTTTTGATGTGTTCGGGATCGAAAGATTTATTCATAGATTGACAAATCAGAATCTAGTAAAATGCGCTTGAGTTTAAGTAATCCTTGGCGGGTGCAGGTTTTGACTGTGCCTAGAGGGATATCAATTTTTTGAGCAATTTCTGACTGACTTAATCCTTGGTTATAAGCCAATTCGATTACTTGGCGTTGTTTTTCGGGTAGTTGTGCTAAAGCATGGTGAATTCGCCCGGATCGCTCTGCAAAACTTGCCTGTTCAAAGGGTGTTAGCTCTGGTGTTGCTTCATTTGTCATGGTTTGTCCCCACTTTTCCACAAGTTTGAGTTGTCTAGTGCGAGCGCGTAGCTTATCAATCGCCCGCGATCGCGTGACTGTCGCCAAATAGCGCACAAAAAAGCGACAATCAGGATGACTAGATGCTTTGCGCCACAGTGTGAGAAAAATTTCTTGAGTCAAGTCTTCGGCTTCTTGGGAATTAGCCAAAATTTTTAGAGCTAATCCATAAACTAAACGACCATGACGATGGAACAAAACACTTAATGCCGCCGAATCGCCATTTTTGAGAGCTACAAATAAAGCTTCATCCGTAGCGATCTGAAGGTTTTGAGAATTTGGCTGGGGAAGTTTAGGCTCCATGCTTTGTCAAAAACAGGTTTAAATATCTACCGGAGCAAGTTATCGTTCTGCTTTGTGCCATCACCTCTCTCCCAGATTAAAACAAGCAACTCTTTTCTGTGGACAATGCCATCTATTCTGATGACGACTGGCAAAGCCAATTGGATTGAATGCTCGATTTAAATATTTAAAAAAATTAATCATCAGCTGCTATATTCCCCAGGCTTTTATTTTGGCATCTCCAATCAGGGGTGAGGCCAAGTTCTACTTCCCAGTTCCAGTCATCGTTAGGTTGACACTCCCCACGCCTAAAGGCGGGGGATTCCAGCGTCACTGACGTTCCTTGCTTTTACAGGTCTTGCGACCAATAGAAGTAGAGGAAACATCTCGACTGGCGTTACTTTGGGGTTGCCCACCC
>NZ_JADEXR010000151.1 GCF_015206995.1 aff. Roholtiella sp. LEGE 12411
TTATAAATTACCCCGGCAGCATTTATTATGTGCTTGAGGTATCTATTTCTTTTGTGTTGATATAGCTTCAACTTCAGTGTTTTCATATTAGTATTTTACCAAAAATATGAAGCTAAAAACTCATTTTCTTTTTAAATTAAGCAAAGTCGCCCTTGAAGGGCGAGGCTTTAAACCTATGTTTTTGGTAAACTAATTAAAAAAGCAGCCAGAGCAAAAGTAGACATCAGTGGTTTTTACACAACTCAAGCTAAAGGCAGAAAAAACTGAAACACACTCCCATCTCCCAACTTACTTTCTACGTAAATTTGACCACCTTGCAGTTCAATCAAGCGACGGGAGATAGTTAAACCAATGCCGGTTCCTCCAGAATGGCGATCGCGAGACTGATCAGCTCGCCAGAAGCGCTCAAATACATTGGGTAAATTCTCTGGTGCAATACCAATACCTGTATCAACAACCGCAATCCAGAGTTTAAATGCTTCACTCCAAGCACGAATAGTAATTGAACCTTGGGTAGTGTAACGTACTGCATTACCAAGCAGATTCACTAACACCTGTTCTGTGCGGTCAATATCTGCTAACACAGTAGGCAGAACAAACGGACATTCCAAATGTATGACTGGCCCATCTTCCAATAACTGGTCGCTAAATCTCTCCACTAATGACTCTAACAAAGGATGCAGATTTACTCGTTGTATATTAATTGGCAAATAGCCAGCTTCTGCCTTAGAGAGTTCTTGTAAATCGTTTACCAACCGCTCTAAGCGCTTAGTTTCCTTTGCTAAGCGCCGATAAATCTCAGGAGACGCTTCAATTCCCCCATCAGCCAATTCTTCCAAGTAACCACGCACAACTGTAAGCGGTGTGCGTAGTTCGTGGGTCATATCTCCAATCAGTTCCCGCCGCCGTGCTTCTACCCCTTCTAAACTAGCTGCCATCCGGTTAAAACTAGCACCCAGTCCATTAAGTTCTGGAATGTCAGATAGAGGTAGTCGCGCATCCATCTGACCAGCAGCAAATTTTTGGGTGATTTGTTCCATCTCAGTCAACCGCTGCATAATCCGTCTGGACACCCAGTAACTCAATCCTCCAGCTGCGGTGGTACCAACTAAAACTGACCAAATAGTACTTCGCCGCCAAGCAAGTTCAAATCCTGTAACCAATTTGGGACGGACAGCGATTAAGTTAAACCCTTGATTTTCTAGTCGTTGCAAATGTAGGACAAACAAGCGGGGGGAAGAAACTTTACTAATAATCACCAGACTAACGACCCCCACCATCATCACTACTAAGTGGGAGAAAAATAGGCGCGATGCCAAAGGCAAGGACTTCGTCCAACGCAAGCCCATCTTCATGAGACTCATACTACTAGGGAATCTTCAAATTTATAACCCACCCCAACAATAGTTTTAATAAAAGTGGGATTCCCAGGATCAGGCTCAATCTTTTTTCGCAATCGAGCTACATGAGTATCTACCACACGCTCATCACCAAAAAAGTTATCTCCCCAAAGTTTGTCAATTAATTGGGTGCGGTTCCAAACTCGACCGGGATTACTAACAAAAGTGCTTAATAAATTAAATTCTAGGGTAGTTAAGTCCAAAATTTCTGCTTGCTGGGAATTTATTTGGCGACTGGCACTGTGCTGGTCTACATCTACTATAAAGTGTTGGGTACGATTGACCTGATATTGTCCCCCTTGGCGGAGGCTACGCCGCAACAGTGCCCGCACTCTAGCTACTAACTCTCTGGGGCTAAAGGGTTTGACCATGTAATCATCAGCACCAGTAGATAAGCCAATAACACGATCAATTTCTTCGCCTTTAGCCGTGAGCATCAAAATGTAAGGATCTTTTGCACCTGGTTTTTGACGAATTCTGGCACAAACTTCTAAACCATCCAAACCAGGAATCATTAAATCTAGGATGATTAAATCAGGTTGTTGCTCCTGAAACATCCGCAAGGCATTCATCCCATCGCGGCTAATGCGACAGAAAAATCCTTCTTTTTCTAAAGAAAGTTGGATTAAATGAGCAATTTCCAGTTCATCTTCAACTATTAAAATATCCATCTCTTTTAAGGTTAAGCAAAATACACAGAATGATTTCCTGGTTTGCCATTTTACTCCAGAAACTTATTAAAGGTTTTGCAGTAATTAGTATAGACTGTGATGGATTTTAGATTGAAGTTTAAAGGTTTGAATTTGATGATGCTCGATAACTATAGCCAAGATGGGAATCCTTCTGAATTTGTTTTTTAATACTATCGAGGTCAATAAAGCAATCAGCAACATCAATCAAGCTTTCACTGGTCATTGTTCGTAGACTAACCACTTCTACTCGATCACCCATTCTGCTGACAGCATTTACAGCATAGGCTAGATCTCCATCTCCACTAACTAAGACCGCAGTATTGTAGTAGGGAGCTAAGTTGATCATATCTACAGCAATTTCTATATTCAAATTTGGTTTTTTTAAATTATCTGCTAGCAAAACTATATCTTTAGTAACTACACGATAGCCATGACGTCGCATCCACAATAGAAAACCCTGTTGCTTTTCATTCGTGAAATCAACCCCAATATAGAAAAAAGCACGCAATAGTCGTGAATTATTAGTTAAACGACAAAGTAATTTGAGATAATCAATTTCAATGCCGAGTTGTAAAGCTGTATGAAGCAGGTTTAAGCCATCAATAAAAATAGCAACTCGACCGCGATTTAAACCATTAAAAATAGAACCATCAATCGCAGTATCTTGCATTTTTGGATCTCGATTTTTGACAGCGGAATCAATAACAGGTTGCCCTGGCCAATGGGGTTTATCTCTGAGCACTTTATATTCATTGAATTCATTTGTTTGTTTGTTTGAATTAGTAAAATTCATTCATACCTCTGGATTTTAAAATTGGAAAAATTTTGGCTAAATTGGCAAAAGATAGTTTATGTTGATTTATAACCTATCAGGAAATTAACGTAAGTCGTTAAATGCAAATAAACTTAACTAGTTTATACTGCACAGAATCTAAAGTAAATAGTTCAAATATTTTTAATATATATTTAAGATATGAGGGCTAGTTTGTGTTTCCATAAATATACTAGTATTTTCCCAGCATAGCTGCAACACGCTTGAGGAATAGGGTGTTACTCTAAGGGTAAGGTTTGAATAAGCGATCGCCATCTATATATTTTTATTTTACCTCTGTATTTCAAAAAGCTTACAGTTAAAGATTTTCTGCATATTTATACAAAGATATTTACCACATAATTAGGCGCTCAAGTATTTACAAAAAAATCAGTAATTTTATTAATTTGAGCTTGTAGTTTCGTGCAAGCATTTGAACGAGATATTTTTTGTACTACTCATCTTTACCCTCAATCCTAATTTAGAGAAAAGAGAAGCACTCTCGCTAATTGTCATTACTTCTGAAAGATGCATCAGCAAATGATCCCACCGCTCTCAGGTGTTGATGATAGCTAGAGAATTTGCTCAAGTTAATCTGTAAACTCCCCTAGGATTTACAGTCAAGGGGAGCGATCGCTAATATAAACAATATGAAATAGATGCGGAAATTTTCCACAGGGAAAGCTGAGCAAAATTCGTGAGCTTTACCAATTGCCCATTAAAATCTTAAACCAACACCACCTTGCACGGAAACTGCTGCACCACCGCTATCACGGTAGGCATCAAAAGCAATGATGGCATTGCCAAAAATCACAGTATTACTATTTGGGACGACATAATCAACTCCCGGTTGTAAGGCAAAACTAATTTTGTCACCCACAGGAGAAGAGTTACCACCACCAGCCAACACCAACCCAGCTCCTAAGTAAGCATCAGTTTGCCAGTTAAGAGGAAGGTCATAAGAAACCGTTGGTACAATTGCTGTATTTTGTCCTATTAAAGCTTGGGCGCGGAAAGAAATCGGTGCTTCCAAAAGCTTGTAGCGGACTGCCAAAACTCCCCCCAATTGGATACCGTCAGTAATACCAACAGTCGGCCCTATACCAACATAGCTGCCATACGCTACTTGAGCCTGTGCTGCTTGGGTGCTAATGCCCAGATTTAAGACCAAACCAGCCGCCACAACTGAAATCCAATAAGGAAAATACTTCATACCCTACTCCTCACACCATCTTAGATTTTGTCATTTGTTATAAAAGTCAAAGGGTTAAGGGTCAAGAGTAATTTGCTATTTGTCAAGAGTCAAGAGTCAGTATTTATTTCCCTTGCACTCCTCTGTGTGATCCTCTGCCCTCCTGCTCCCCATCTCATTCTAGGGGCAACGGGGATGAATGCCTCCTTGAGTACAAATGTAAGCCAGTTGCTTGGCATCTAAATTTTTGGCTTGAGTAAAATCAACTCCTTGTACTACAGCAGACTGTGAGCCAGTATCTGGAGTTTGTACAAATTGATCAGCTGGATCTTGTTTGCTAGGAGCGAGAATTGTCCCCTGGAAATCTGCTCCTTTTACATTCGCTCCCTGTAAATCTGCAAGACTTAAGTCGGCATTTCGTAAATTAACGTTTTCTAGATGAGCAGAGCGCAAAACAGCACCAGTCAGACGAGTAGCGCTGAGGTTAGCATTGCTCAGATTAGCATGATCTAAATAGGCTCCTGATAAATCTGCTCCTTGCCAATCGGTTTTAGTTAAGTTGGCGTGAGACAATATTGTTCCTATAGCAATTACACGACCTAAACGAGCGGCATACAAATTGGCTTCGTTCAATTTAGCATCACCTAAATCAGCCCCAGTTAAGCTGGCATTTTCCAAGACTGCACCACGCATATCGGCTCCCACTAGCTGGGCGCTGCTGAGGTTAGCATCAACGAAACGTGCATCGGATAAGTTTGCTCTGTTGAGAGTGGCGCGGCTTAAATTGCTACCGTTCATTAAGACACGGCTAAGGTTGGCATCAGTCAGATTAGCTTGCTTCAACTGAGCTTGGTTCAAATTAGTGATCATATCGTCGTAAGTATCCCAGCGTCCATCTTCACCCACGCCTCGGAAGCGACTACCCTTAAAACTGGCTTGGTTAAGATTTGCAGATTTGAACTTAATACCTGATAAATCAACATTATCTAATACTAAGTTGAACAAGGAACTTCCGTCGGAGCCGCTTCGACCTAATTGGGTACGACTAAGATCGATACCATTAGTTTGACCACTGTAAACAGCGAGAATCTTGTTAATTGTACCTTGGTTGAGTTGTAACCGCTTTTGTCTTAATTCCTGCTCTGGGGATGCGCTGTTACCCACAGATTCTATCTCGGTAGCCAGAAACTGATTCTTGTTTTTTAATTCGGGTATGGCTTTAAGACCGACACTTACCAAAGCTTGTTGAATTGTATCCAAAAGGATGGGGTTGGTTTCGTTAACCAGGAGATCTACAAGAAATTGGATTGCTTGTGGATCATTGAGACTACCCATAGCTATAATTGCACTCCGGCGTTCTTCATTGGTAGCGCCAGAGTTGGGACTTAATTGTTTTACAAGTACCAGAAACTGTTGACTATTGATTTGCTTGGCTGTCCGCTGGGTTTGCTGGGTTTGGATGTAGACTTGAGTGCCTATTAAAGTAGCTAACACAGCAGTCATGCTCACCAGCGCTACTCCAAATAAAATCAGATTGGGGTTTTGCTGTATCCGCAGCCACAAGGTAGGGGAAGAGGTAGTTTCTGTTGAGTAGTGCAGCGGCTTGTCGCTAGACATCGCCATTGATGTGGTGGCTACTTGCTCATTTCCCTCTTGCCATTCATCGGTTTCATTTTCTATGGGAGACTGACTCCGGCTTTTGCCATCCTCGCTCTTGGGTGACAAAAGACGAGTAGCATCTATAGTATAAGTACCTGCAAGTTGATCGTGCAGTGCGCGACGTCCCCGGCGCGACGGCAAGCCCATCCCTTCTGCTATTACCATTAATACAGCTAAAAATGTGAATAACCCTAAATTAGGAAAGGCAAAGCTATAGCGCCACAAAAAATAAGCGATGGATATAGGTATAGTCCAACGACCAATTCCTTCTCTTACCACAACTGCTGCCAAACCAGGTGGCTTTCCTTGCTTATTGACAACCCGCACGCCAAACCGACGCTTGGGAATTGTGCTACCAGTCTTAGCTAGTAAATACAATTGCCACCACGAGATAGTTACAGGTGCTAACAGAGCTACCGTCCACAAGAAATTAGTCGGCCATGCAACGTTACGGATGCCATAGCTAACAGGTAAAGCCAAAGGCCTAGCGATCGCTCTTTCCGTTACTACCAGAACGGGGTTAAGTGGCACTCGGTTCAGATCGCTTCTAGAATTGGCATACACACCAATGCTAAAGGGAATCAACCCACTGGTAACTACCAGTGTGATTTCAGCGGCCCAAGCCGCAAAACGCCTAGTTGCGAACGGCAACGAATTGGCTTTTCCTGGTTCTTTTGACTGACTAAATTCATTACTACTTCTCCTCACAATTGGGGTGGCCATCGTATCATTTCCTTTAACTTTATTTCTACGCTGCTAGTAGCACAGTTAAATTAGACTATTACTTACGTTGAAAGTTACTAGACACAAAAAATTTGTATCCAACATACATCAACACTGCCAATAGTGCCAGACTAATCACAGATACAACCAGTTTGAACACTGCTTGGAGCATCGCAAAGCCTATTACCACTGCCACACCAGAAACTATCCACTTTTTCGTCCCAGATAAGCTGTTGAACCAGCTTTGAAATCGCTCTAGGTACAAGTTAAAGTTGGCACTAGACTGAGATGTCTGTTTTGGCTCTTGTGGTTGGGGAACCACTTCGGACGAAGTATTAATCTCTGCCTCTAGCTTTTCAAGGCGATGCTGCAAGTCTTCTTCAGGTTGAGGATTCATCAATCTTTTCTACCTTAGCTAGGATATTTATTCAACAACAAAGTAACCAAATTTGATTACTGGTGGTTTTCTTAGTGATTTTAGCTAATATTTGTATGTACAAAACCTTTGTAAACAAGGAAAAATTATGTTTTTCTCCTATTACTTTTCAAGGGTTGATTCACATAAATTTACTAGTCATTGGTTATTTATACCAAGATGAGCAGAGATGAGTAATTGGGATGATACTGCTTCTGGTCATTGCTCGCCTCCTCATTTTTGAATATTTAGTTATATAGCGATTAATTTACAAGATATAAAATTATACGACACCTTTTGGAACAAAGACCATTCGCTGTCGTCTAAAAAAATAGATTAAGTATATTATCACAATATTGCTCTAGAAACAGTCGGGAGCATTAATTAAAATGAAGACGCTTAAGCCATTTAAATTTGTTCCCATAGCTTTAATGATGAGTTTGGTTTTCACCGAAGCTAGTTTTGCACAGACACTACAAATCCAAATTAATCGAAATCTGCAATCGGATCCACTGATTTTAAATGGACAATCTGGGGGATCTATCAAAAGCAATTGCGGCAATGTAACTGCTGCACCCAATCAAATTATCGAGGTTACAGAGTCACTACCTTACTTGCGATTAACAGTTGAGACTAAGGGACAGCCAACACTGTTAATTGATGGCCCTGGGGGACGCTTTTGCGTACTAGCGGATAGTTACTCTGGAGGCAAACCAGAACTTTCCGGTTACTGGCAGCCAGGAAAATATTTACTATTTATAGGCGAGTTATCACAACAACAGCATAGCTATACCCTCTCTATTTCACAACAAAAGAAATAGTCCAAAATTCATAGTCCACAGTTCAAGGTTTTTAATTTTGACTGTTGTACAGAGGCGTAGACCCTCCCAGAATTGACCAATGACTATTCTTCCAGTGATTTGGCTGGTACTTCGACTGCTGTAACATCAATGGTTCCTTCTGGTGTGAAGCGCCGAAAATGACCATTTTGTAATAACAGAGGCTCTCCACAGCTAGGACACTGCAATTGACTATTATTTAAACCCGTAAATTCATGTCCACAGACGGGGCACTGATCAGCAACCAAGTTGCGTTGTAGCCACCAGCGAAACCCAAAGAAAGCAACAATGGGTGCCAATAACAGCAACCCAAAAATAATTAGCAAGGAGTTAACCAACCAACCCAAGCCCAGTGATGCCAGCAACCAAACAACTGCTAGTAGGGTGAGCCAAGGGCGGAGATTCAAAAGATTCAATTGAAATGTCTTAAAGCTCATTTTTTAAATGTCGTCCTGCTCTCCTTCTAGGATAGCGAGTTTAGCAAAGAGCGGAGCCGGAGACACTCTACCTCCAGTCAAGAGTATAAAGTCAATCCAGAGTTTTTTGGCCCTTGACTCTGGATAAAAGTTGCTCTTGCAGCCGCTGTTTGAAAGCATCTATACCGAAGAGAGCGATGGCCTGCTCTCGCAACCATTGCCCGTCACAACGCTGGTCATTCCCTTGGAGAATTTCTATACAAGCTGCTGCTACAGCATCTGGGCTGCGGTGCGGCACTCGCCATCCTAGTTTACCATCCTGCAAGGGATCAGCTGATCCATCGTCATCACCAGATAACACAGGTACCTGACAAGCCATCGCCTCCAGATAGACAATACCAAAGCCTTCTTGAGAAGGCATAATGTAGGCATCAGCAAGGCGGTAATGTTCCATTAATTGTTCTGTGGGAACGAAACCTGCAAAAACAACGCGATCGCTCACACCTAAATCTATTGCTAGCTGGGCTAATCGTGGTTGGTCATCGCCACGACCAATTATCAAGTATTTTACTTCTGGAAAAACCTCAGCGATTTGCGGTAAGGCTCGAATCGTAACATCTACACCTTTGTAAATATCCCCTGACCATAGCCGCGCTACGGTCATTAATACCTTGGCATCAGTTAAGCTATACTTGTTAACTAATTCTGGCTGCTTAAAACCAGGAGTAAATTTATCTGTATCAATGGTACAAGGCACCATCTGGATGATATTGGGGTCTAAACCATTAGCAGCACAAGCGCGATCGCGGCTGTAACGACTAATTGTCCAAATTCCAGATGCTGAGGACAGAGCACGGCGTTCTTGATTTTTAAGCGGTTCCCAGACTTCCTTGCCATAAGTTAGGACGGTGTAGGGAATGCCCAAAGGCTGGCAAAGGGTTTGTATAAGTACTACTAAGTTAATGTGTCCACAAAAAACTTGCTGGGGACGGTTTTGCAACAGACACTTGAGCAAAGCTGCTGCCATTTTGAGTCTTCCTAGGTGGGGGGACTGATTTTGAAAGTAATGAAATTTTAAATTTTGGGACTCAAAAGGATTTGAGCAGTCAGGATGATCTCGCAGCAAAAAAACTTCCGCCTTGTATTGGCTCAATCCCAGATATGAACGAAAAATATCTTTTACATAGGATTGAATCCCTCCTTCACGGGCAAAAATTTCTAAAAATACGAAAACATGGTTAGCGTTTTTGTGAAATTTATTACCTAAATTTGGGTTATTTGCCACTGTAATCGTTAACATATTGGTTTATTTAAACTCGCGGTGAGGGTGCGATTACTTAGTGCGCCTTACCTCCAGCCTTCCTAAAAGCATCCTTCGGGGTAATACAGGCGATCGCACCACTTTGTAGCCGCTTTAAATCTGTTTTTACCAATCCCACGACTCGATAACCCTGATTGAGGAGTAAATGGCTGAGATAATAGCCATCTTGATTGGTAACTCCAGTAATTAGAGCTGTCTTAGTATATTTTGTCCTCCACCCTCTCTGTCTTTTTAAGCACTAGACGGCACTGATTAAAGAACAAAAATCAGACTCCCAACACTGCTGACAAATCCTAACAAAAGAGCCACTGCAACTCGAATGCTGTCTTTACTGTATTCACTAATTTTTTTTATACAAACTTATATATAATTTTTACGATAAAATTTACAAAAATTCAGTAATATTACGATTGTAAAATACAGAAAATTGTAAGTTATTGATACTAACTTACACTCCAAGATATGACTTCGACCTTACCTGAGGTTTACGCTGCTCTCAAGAGGAGAAACTAATTTGGTAGGGAAGTAGAGAATGCTCTTTTTAGTTTTTAGAAGCATTCTCGTCTTGCCCTTGGAGATGCCTCGTTACTGTTGTTCTTCCACACAGTATTTAACGATGAGCAGACAATTTCTACCATCCGCGCCACGTTCGTAGACAACACGATCAGCTAGGCGTCGCAAGAGAAACCATCCATACCCGCCTACTTGCAGAGTACCTGGTGCTGGCTCAGCGATCGCATCAGGATTGAAAGGTTTTCCGTGATCCCAAATTTTAATTTCTAGCCGATCAATCCACAGATAAACGTCAATCTCAATGGTTGTTTCCGGTGGTAAAGCATGATGAGCGTGACGAACAGCGTTGGTAAAGCCTTCTGCTAATGCTAAGTTGAGGCGATAAAGTTGAGTTTCTGACCAGCCAAGTTGAGATAAATGTTGCAGACAAAATTTCTCAAACCATTGTTGCACCTGGTTTAGGAGCTTGAGTTCGCTCTTTACCGTCAGATGGTCTTGCTGCACTATGCTAAGCATTGACCGTGACTTGAATTAAGTTAAGTAAGAATTGTTCTGTGTTTGTTGGCTTTTAGTGATTCTAGCTTTTGGAATAGCTTTTTCATCCAAAACTCAAAATCCAAGATGCAACCTGGACTATTAAAATTGACGCCTGTTGATTTTTCTTAAAAGCACATCTGCATCTGCTTTTGAAACTTACAGGCGTCAAAGCACTTTGTGGTGACTAATTTAGAATAGTCCCAAGGTCAAAGATTTATCTAATGGGAGGGCTGCACCAATACCCAGCCACAGGGTAACAAGAGTACCAAAGAGGAAAACTGTGGTCGCAACTGGACGGCGGAAGGGGTTCTGAAATTTATTGACGTTCTCAATAAAGGGAATCAGGATCAGCCCCAGAGGTACGGACGCCATTGCTAACACTCCTAAGAGTTTGTTAGGAAGCGATCGCAAAATCTGGAAGACAGGATACAAGTACCACTCTGGCAGAATTTCCAATGGTGTGGCAAAAGGATTTGCTGGTTCACCTGTCATCGCAGGATCTAGCACAGCTAGAGCCACAATAGCAGCGAAGGAACCCATGATCACGATTGGAAATACGTAAAGTAGGTCATTAGGCCAAGCTGGCTCACCGTAGTAGTTGTGACCCATACCTTGAGCTAGTTTGGCTCTTAACTTCGGATCGCTGAGGTCAGGTTTTTTCTGTGTTGCCATACTTAAATGTGCTCTCCTGCTTAAATTAAGTTAAAGCATTTGTGAAAGCTATTAGCTATTCAGCAAGCCTGGCTGTGTGTGTTAACAGTCAGCCGTCCGCGGGCTTGTACAGCTTTCAGTTTAAGATGCATATTGTTTGTTATGTAACTTATCTGTCACTAAATTCTTATTTTTCATAAGTTAAGTTTAGAACAAACAACTCTATCTGGAAACCGACATCTGTTGCCTTTCGCTAATAGCTGAGATTACAAAGGCCCGGAAATGCCTTGCTTGCGGATCATCAAGAAGTGAAACAGCATAAAGACTGCAATCAACCAAGGCAACACAAAAGTGTGTGCGCTGTAGTAGCGAGTCAGGGTTGCTTGACCAACACTCGAACCGCCACGTAGCAGGTCAGAGATCAGAACGCCGACAACAGGAATTGCTTCTGGTACGCCGCTGACGATTTTCACAGCCCAGTAGCCGACTTGATCCCAAGGCAGAGAGTAGCCGGTGACTCCGAAGGAAACGGTGATTACAGCTAGGATGACACCACTTATCCAGGTTAATTCGCGGGGCTTTTTGAAACCACCAGTCAGGTAAACCCGGAAGGTGTGCAAAATCATCATCAGCACCATCATGCTGGCAGACCAGCGGTGGATAGAGCGAATTAGCCAACCGAAGTTGACTTCATTCATGATGTACTCCACTGAGGAGAAAGCTTCAGTGACTGTTGGTCTGTAGTAGAACGTCATCGCAAATCCAGTGGCAAACTGAATGAGAAAGCAAACCAGGGTAATTCCACCCAGACAGTAGAAAATATTGACGTGGGGAGGGACGTACTTACTAGTCACGTCTTCAGCGATCGCCTGAATCTCTAAGCGTTCCTCGAACCAGTCATAAACGTTGGCCATACAATCTCAAGTTCCTAAAAAGCGGTTGCGGTTGATAAATCCCGAAGTTCTGAATCGGCGACCGTTCGTGTAGCGTCTCCTTGAGGAGAAGTTCCGATGGTCGCAAGCCTAAGATTAAAAAGTCCAGATTTTGGAGAAACCTCCGCTCCAGCTTTTCGCTCCGCTCAGACTTCTCTCCCAATTAGCAATTTTGGGATTTTAGCAAAGAGGAATTTGTTTGTTTGTTTGCTTGTCAGCTTTCAGAGGGGTTAAAGTCTTAAGGAACTTAACACTCTGTAAACATCGAATATATTGCTATCTATTTGCAACCTAACACCAAAAATGGTGGTTACAAAGTAGATTTTATCGTCTAGTGAGTGAGATCCGCTGACATCAGCTGAGGGAACAACTTGATGAGAGCAATGCACCACTTCTATAAAAAAAGTAACATAGTCGAGAGATAGATTTCATAAACAACGAGGCAACTGGGCAGTTCTAGACAATTTGGGTTGAGGTGGAATTTAAAATGGGGTTCATGCACACAAAGGTTTTTCGGCTGGGATTTTCATTGTTAGTGGTGGTTTGGTTGGTGCTGGGCGCACTTATTCAACCAGCAGCGGCTTTGACGGGAGAGCAAAAGCTTGTTTCAGAAGTTTGGCGAATTGTGAATCGCACTTATCTGGATGAGACGTTTAATCATCAAAACTGGGCAACAGCGAGGCAAAAGGCTCTAGAGAGGCCGCTTCAAGATAACCAAGCAGCTTACGGGGCAATTCAGAAGATGCTCAAAAGCCTCAACGATCCTTTTACCCGCTTTTTAGACCCAGAACAGTACCGCAGTTTGCAGGTAAATACTTCTGGAGAACTGACGGGGGTAGGATTGCAAATTGCTTTGAATCCTGAGACTGGTAAGTTGGAAGTAGTGGCTCCCATAGAAGGTTCCCCAGCAGATAAAGCCGGGATTAGACCACGCGATCGCATCATCAAAATTGAGGGTATCTCTACTGAAAATTTGACTCTTGATGAAGCTGCGACTAGGATGCGCGGGCCAATTGGCAGTTTTGTCACTCTTTTAATCGAACGAGACCAAGAGGGAGAAACGGAAATTAGAGTTACGCGCGATCGCATTGCTCTTAACCCTGTGGTGTCAGAGTTGCGTGTTTCCCCAGAAGGTACACCTATTGGCTACCTTCGCCTAACTCAATTCAATGCCAACGCCTCAATGGAATTGGCACACGCTATTTCTAGTTTAGAAAAAAAAGGCGCTGCTGCCTATGTTTTGGATTTACGAAATAATCCAGGGGGACTATTGCAATCAGGAATTGAAGTTGCTCGTTTATGGTTAGATTCCGGGCCCATAGTCTACACTGTTAATCGCCAAGGCATTCAAGGAAGTTTTGAAGCCTTCGGCCCACCGCTGACAGAAGATCCTCTAGTGCTTTTGGTGAATCAAGGAACTGCTAGTGCTAGTGAAATTCTGGCCGGCGCACTGCAAGATAATGGTCGTGCTCAATTAGTAGGGGAAACCACCTTTGGCAAAGGTTTAATTCAATCCTTATTTGAATTATCAGATGGTTCAGGCTTGGCGGTAACAATTGCTAAGTACGAAACCCCTAAGCATCGAGATATTAACAAACTAGGTATTAAGCCAGACAAAGTTATTCCCCAAGCAGCCCTTAACCGCGAAAATATTGGTACAGAAGCAGATCTGCAATATCAAGCAGCGGTGGAACTTTTGGTCAAAGACTCGGTAGTAGCGGGAAAGGTGTGATTGGGTGTGGGGCATGGGGCATGGGGTATG
>NZ_JADEXR010000152.1 GCF_015206995.1 aff. Roholtiella sp. LEGE 12411
GCCCAATGCCCAATGCCCCATGCCCAATGCCCCATGCCCCATGCCCCATGCCCTAACTCCAATCACTATCTATGTCCCACCCCTTACACGTCGCTTTTATCTGGCATCAACATCAGCCGCTGTACAAGTCTCCTGGCAGCGGCGTTTCAGTGTCTCCTAGTAGTCAGCAGTACCGCCTGCCTTGGGTACGGTTGCATGGTACTAAGGATTATTTGGATTTGGTATTACTTTTAGAGCGGTATCCGAAGTTACACCAAACGGTGAATCTAGTACCCTCGCTAATATTGCAACTTGAAGATTACGTTGCTGGCACTGCTTTTGATCCTTACCTTACAGCCAGCTTGACACCAACTGAGCAACTAACTCAGCAACAGCGGGAATTTATTATCCAACACTTTTTTGATGCCAATCACCACACCCTGATTGACCCCCATCCCCGCTACGCCCAGTTGTATCAGCAAAGGCAGGAAAAAGGGCAAGCTTGGTGTTTGGCAAATTGGGAATTGCCAGATTACAGTGATTTGCTAGCTTGGCACAATCTGGCATGGATCGATCCGCTATTTTGGGATGACTCGGAAATTGCAGCTTGGTTAAAGCAGGGTCGAAATTTTACTTTAAGCGATCGCCAGCGCATCTATTCTAAACAACGCGAAATTATCAGTCGTATCATCCCCCAACACCGGAAAATGCAGGAGGCGGGGCAACTAGAAGTTACCACTACGCCCTACACCCACCCAATTTTGCCCTTGCTAGCCGATACCAACTCTGGTGGGGTAGCAGTGCCAAATATGGCATTACCTAAGTATCGTTTTCAGTGGGCAGAAGATATCCCCCGCCACTTACGTAAAGCTTGGAACTTATATAAAGACCGCTTTGGACAAATACCCCGTGGCTTGTGGCCTTCAGAACAGTCAGTCAGCCCGGAGATACTACCATATATTATTAATCAAGGATTTAAGTGGATTTGCTCAGATGAGGCCGTCTTGGGATGGACACTAAAACACTTTTTTCACCGGGATGGGGCGGGGAATGTGGAGCAGCCAGAATTATTGTACCGACCGTACCGCCTGCAAACCCCAGCAGGTGATTTGGCAATTGTGTTTCGTGACCACAGATTATCGGACTTGATTGGCTTTACTTACAGCGCAATGCCAGCAAAACAGGCAGCAGCAGACTTAGTAGGACACCTACAAGCGATCGCTAAAATGCAAAGGGACAGCCAAAGCGAACAACCTTGGTTAGTTACCATCGCTTTGGATGGGGAAAATTGCTGGGAATTTTATCCCCAAGACGGTAAACCTTTCCTCGAAGCTTTGTATCAAACATTGAGCAACGAACCCCACCTCAAACTCGTCACTGTTTCCGAATTTCTGGAAGAATTTCCTGCCACAGCAACCATCCCCCAAGAGCAGCTGCATAGCGGCTCTTGGGTAGATGGTAGCTTTACCACTTGGATAGGCGACCCCGCCAAGAATCGAGCTTGGGACTATCTGACACAAGCCAGAAATCTGTTGGCGAATCATCCCGAAGCAACCGAAGAAAACAACCCCGAAGCGTGGGAAGCTCTGTATGCCGCAGAGGGTTCCGACTGGTTCTGGTGGTTTGGCGAAGGACATTCCTCAAATCAAGATGCCATCTTTGACCAGTTATTTCGGGAACACTTGTTTGGCATTTACAAGGCATTAAATGAACCTATACCGTCATATATCAAACAACCAGTTGAGGTTCACCAAGCACGGACAGACCATAGCCCAGAAGGATTTATTCATCCCACTATCGATGGTAGGGGTGATGAACAAGACTGGGACAAAGCTGGACGCATGGAAATAGGTGGGGCGCGGGGAACTATGCACAACAGCAGCGTTATCCAGCGACTTTGGTATGGAGTAGATCACCTGAATTTCTATTTGCGGTTGGATTTTAAAAATGGTGTTGCGCCAGAGCGGGATTTACCAACAGAGTTAAATTTGCTGTGGTTTTACCCCGATAAAACGATGGTCAACAGCCCAGTTCCCTTAGCAGATGTGCCGGATGCTGCGCCACTAAATTACTTGTTTCACCACCATCTAGAAATTAATTTGCTGACTCAATCAATTCAGTTTCGAGAAGCTGGAGAACATCATCAATGGCATCCCCGTTTTAGTCGTGCTCAAGTAGCTTTAAATAGTTGTTTAGAGTTATCAGTGCCGTGGGCAGATTTGCAAGTTCCGCCTGATTATCCCCTACGCCTGATTCTGATGCTTGCAGATGATGGGCATTTTTGCAATTATTTGCCAGAAAATGCTTTGATCCCAATTGAAGTGCCTTAGAAAAGATGAAAGACAACGCTCACAAGGGGTGTGGTTTTTGAGCATGGGGAATAGAGCATTGGGCATTAGTAATTCTTCCCTATGCCTTAAGCAGGTGGGCGGCTTTCCAACAACCCACAAGGGGAAGAGGTTTGTCGCCGCTTTCTATGAAGTAAGACGAACTAAGCTTGATACAGCACCAGCAAATTAAACTGGGAATTCTGCTTAATACTTTATGTTTTATGCTTCATACTTTACAGATAATTTATCACCTCATTTACCGACAAGTTTCATCCGGATTAATTTGCTATCGAATTTTGAATTTTAGATTTTAAATTTTCAATTGCAGAGTGAAAAAGTCATGATTTAGCGAAGATATAGTAATGCTACTGACACCAAAGAATATTTTTCATAAAATTAAAGACATTGTTGAGTAGTTGCTCTATAGCTAATGAATCGCTTTTCTTACAAAACAACGAATCCAGAATATATTTCACAGCAGACTCAACTTGGCCAGATGTGTGGTTCAAAACAGCTATTTCGCGATCGCTATGAAGTACTGCGGATTTTGGGTAAAGGTGGGTTTGGTATCACGTATTTAGCCAAAAATGCTGTCCTCCCAGGGAATTCATTGTGTGTAATTAAGCAGCTTTGTGTGAAAGTGACTAGCCATCAAAGTTGGCAAAGAGCGTGCGATCGCTTTGAAAAAGAAGCAAAAATTTTGGGAAAACTTGGTAGCCATTCACAAATTCCCCTGCTTTTAGACTACTTTCAAGAAAATGGAGAGTTTTATTTAGTTCAAGAATATGTGCAGGGTTGTACTTTGGCACAAGAAGTACGGCGAACTGGGCCCAAAAATGAAACCGCAGTTAAACAGTTTTTGCAGGAATTATTACCAGTATTACAGTATATTCATAAACATCATGTAATTCATCGGGATATTAAGCCCCAAAACTTGTTGCATTGTCAGCATGACGGACGGGTAGTACTGATCGATTTTGGTGCGGTGAAAGAGCAATTAGTTGATACTTGTGAGAACTCAATCAATAAAACTGCTTTTATTGGAACTATGGGATTTGCACCACCAGAACAGTTTTCTCTACGTCCAGTTTATGCCAGTGATATTTATGCGCTGGGTATGACTTGTCTTTATTTGTTGACTGGCAAAAGTCCTTTAGAATTTGATTATGATGCAGATACAGGTGAGATATGTTGGCAAAAAGAAGTAAATATCAGTAACAATTTTGTCCAGGTTTTGGGGAAAATGGTGAAAATTCCTTTATGTGAACGCTTTCAGACTGCTGATGATGCGATCGCAGCTTTGAGCAAAGAAAGCTTGCAAACTTTGACTAACTGTTTAACTACCCAAAACCTTAAAAATCAAACTATTACAACAGAAGACCCTCAAGTTTATATACCACCTGTAGCACGAACAGCTAACGCCATTCGTAAATGGAGAGCAAGGCTCAAGGAAACAAAGTCACATAATTAATTTGAGCCTGGAGTTACCTAAAGTATCAAATTAACAATTAAGCTAGATAAATTGCCAACATCAAAAATAAATTCAGTAAGTATTTTGACTAGAATTAATAGTCAGAGAATTGGAATATTCCTGGTTTTAATTAATACTTAGTAGCTCGTTGCTTACCAAGATATAAGCAAAATTACTTGAGTAAATAATTTAAAAATATTTTCAATTCAGATTATTATATAATCGAGAAAATAAATAATTTTATGGCTCTCGTAGTTTTCCGAAGTTGAGGAAGACTGGCTACTATCTACAAACGCTAACTATATTAAGTAGCTCCCCAATCCCCATAACAGGGTTTTCTACCTAGCAGTAAGCGAGAGTCTATTACTTTAAGGGAAAATTCGGGGCCAACTTAGCACAAATTCCTATGCAGTCGCGCTAGTCAGATCATGATCTGCTGCTTAAATCCCGATTGCCAAAATCCCCTGAATCCCAATGGAAAAAAAATTTGCCAAACTTGTAGCACCCCATTGGTGTCACTTTTGAGAAATCGCTTCCGTGTCATCCGAGTGCTTTCAGATGAGGGGGGATTTGGCAGAACCTATCTATCAGAAGATACAGATAAACTAAATGAACACTGCGTCATCAAACAATTAGCGCCTAAATTCCAAGGAACTTGGTCACAAAAAAAGGCGATGGAGTTGTTTGCTGAAGAAGCAAAGCGACTACAAGAACTTGGAGAAAATCCCCAAATTCCGACTCTGCTGGCTTACTTTGAGCAAGACAACTGTCTGTATTTAGTGCAACAGTTTATTAATGGGCAAAACCTGTTAAAGGAGTTACAGCAACGCAAAGGGTATAGTGCTAAAGAAGTTCAAGCAATTTTGCTAGATTTATTGCCTATCCTCAAATTTATCCACGATCGCGGCGTCATTCATCGAGACATTAAGCCAGAAAATATTATCCGGCGTAAAAATGATGGGAGATTAAACCTGATTGATTTTGGCTCCTCAAAGCAATTTACAACCATTCAGAATAAAGTTGGCACATCAATCGGCTCACATGGATATTCTCCAATTGAACAAATCAGAGATGGTAAAGCTTATCCAGCCAGTGATTTATTCGGTTTAGGAGCTACCTGCTTTCATCTGCTAACAGGAATTTCTCCCTTTCAATTGTGGATGGAAAATGGCTATGCTTGGGTAGGAAATTGGCGGCAATATTTGCGAATTACATTGAGTACAGAGTTAGATATTGTTCTGGAAAAGCTTTTGAAAAAAGACATCCATGAACGCTATCAATCAGCCGATGAAGTGATTAAAGACTTAACTCGCAAACAACCACTTGCCCTACCACCAGCTGGTCAATCGTCAGGAAAAATCCCACCAACGCAAGCACCATATTTACCAATAAGATATACCTTACTCAGAAGTGTAGTTTTAGTAAGCGCTTTCATTTTATTATTCGGACTTAGCGAAACTTGGTATCAGCAATCTCGCCGTATTTACGCTAGTTTATCCGCTGGGTTGAATCAGCACAATCATAATCCAGGCGATGGGGAGGTTTTGGGCCAGCCGCCAAAAATTGCTTTGGAAAACGTTTCGTTATCTTATACCATTAAAGGTCATGAAAACTCGGTTTCATCCGTCGCCGTCAGCCCAGATGGCCAGATGATTGCTAGCAGTGGCGATCGCACAATCAAACTGTGGAATTTAGCAACCGGAAAGCAAATCTCTTCACTCAACGGGCATTCCCAGCAAGTGAATATTGTAGTGATTAGCCCAGATGGCAAAACTTTGGTTAGTGGTAGTGATGACAACACCATCAAAATATGGAATCTAGCAACCGGAGAGCAAATCCGGACTTTGATTGGGCATTCCAGCGCCGTTCATGCTCTAGCAATCAGCCCAGATGGCAAAACTTTGGTTAGTGGTAGTGATGATAACACCATCAAAATATGGAATCTAGCAACCGGGCGACAAATCCGCACTTTGATCGGGCATACATTCTGGGTGCGCTCTGTCGCCATCAGCCCAGATGGTGTAACCCTTGCAAGTGGCAGTTTTGACAAGACTGTCAAACTCTGGGATATGGCCAAGGGAAACCCAATTCGCACACTGACGGGAAATGCTCAAACAGTCACAGCTGTAGCCATCAGCCCAGATAGTAATACTCTTGCCAGTGCTAGTCGCGATCGCACAATCAAACTTTGGAATCTGGCTACTGGAGAGGAAATTTTGACCCTGGTGGGACACGCTAATACAGTAACATCCGTCGCCTTTAGCCCAGATGGTAATACCCTTGCTAGTGGTAGTCGCGATCGCACAATCAAACTTTGGAATCTAGCCACTGGAGAGGAAATTCTCAAGTTGGCGGGGCGTGCTAACACAATAACATCTGTAACCTTTAGTCCTGATGGTAAAACCCTGGTCAGCAGCAGTGAGGATAATACTATCAAAATTTGGCGATTGTCTCAGTGAGGGGAGTGGAGGTGGATTTATCCAAGTCAAAGATTTGTTAATCCAGTTCAAAGACTGATTATTACATCCCAAAACATATCTCCTCCCAATGTACAGTATCCTGCGCTCGGAAATAGACCATGCTGTGCCCTCACGAAAGATATGGTTTTTCAGCTTAATACATATTTAGTATTTCTTGTCAATGAGTAATAGCCTTTTTAAGGTGAGCAATGAAGATGCGTTATTTCAGTACTACCATCTCGAATCCTCCGCTCAGATTTTGGGCTTTTTAAAAGTTGAAATAACCATCTTCGTTCCAAATTTCACCACCTTGAAAGGGCTGCCCTTGACTCTTGACTCTTGACTTTTGACTCCTGTCTCCCAAAAAGTCATAAACTGAAAAATGCATCTAGTAGCGTTAGGATCTTGACTAAATCACCTGTGCGGAAAATAGTTATTGCCGGTAACTGGAAAATGTTCAAAACCCAGGCAGAATCTGAGGATTTCTTACGAGAATTTCTGCCCCACTTAGAGGAAACGCCCGAAGCGCGAGAAGTGTTACTGTGTCCTCCTTTCACTGATTTAAACAGTTTGTCTAAGTATTTGCATGGTAGCCGCATACAATTAGGGGCACAAAATGTCCACTGGGAAGAATATGGAGCCTACACGGGTGAAATTTCTGCACCCATGCTGACAGAAATTGGTGTGCGCTTTGTCATTGTTGGTCATAGCGAACGCCGACAATACTTTGGTGAAACGGACTCGACCGTTAATCTGCGCCTTAAAGCAGCCCAAAAGCATGGTTTAACTCCGATTCTCTGTGTTGGCGAAACTAAAAAACAACGAGATGCGGGAGAAACTGAATCCATAATCACCGCTCAATTAGACAAAGACTTAGTAGATGTTAATCAGGGTAATTTGATAATTGCCTACGAACCGATTTGGGCAATTGGTACTGGTGACACTTGTGAAGCAATGGAGGCAAATCGAGTAATTGGCTTAATTCGGAGCCAATTACGTAATTCCAATGTATCAATACAATATGGTGGTTCAGTCAAGCCAAATAATATTGACGAAATTATGGCTCAACCAGAAATTGATGGTGTTTTAGTGGGAGGAGCGAGTCTGGAACCTGCCAGTTTCGCTAGGATTATCAACTATCAGTAATTTCTTGTGCTATTTTCTAGTCTTCTCATTCCCTGGCTCCGTCGGGGAATGCATACAATGAGGCTTTGCCTCTTATTTGCTCCAAAGTGAGGCAAAGCCTCCTGTAAGGGTATTACCAGGCTGAGCCTGGTAACTAGTAGTGTGAGTTTATGCCAAATAAGTTAATCATTAGGGGACGCTGTTTCGAGTGGGGACAGCGAACTCACCTAATGGGTATTTTGAATGTGACGCCTGATAGTTTTAGTGATGGCGGTGAGTTTAATACTACGTCTACCGCTTTAGCCCAGGCGCAAGCATTGATAGCTGCTGGTGCTGACATTATAGATGTGGGTGGTCAATCAACTCGACCAGGGGCAAAGCAAATAACTCTTGCAGAGGAACTTGACCGGGTATTATCAATATTACAAGTGCTACGGTCAGAGATTTCAATACCTATTTCTGTAGATACAACTAGAGCATCTGTAGCAAAAGCTGCTGTAGAAGCTGGGGCAGATATGGTTAATGATATTTCTGGCGGCACGTTTGACTTAGAAATGTTGCCGACAGTAGCTAGTTTAAATGTGCCAATTGTTTTAATGCACATCCGGGGAAACCCACAAACGATGCAAAAACAGACTGATTATCAAGATTTACTGGGAGAGATTTATAGTTTTTTGGCAAATCAAATTGCGGCAGCAACTGCTACAGGTATTAACCAGGAGAAAATCATCATCGATCCTGGTATTGGCTTTGCTAAAAACTATGAGCAAAATTTAGAAATTTTTCGTAGGCTGCGATCGCTTAAACCACTTAACTGCCCTATCTTGGTAGGAGCATCCCGTAAAAGCTTCATTGGTCGCATTTTAAATCAACCAAATCCGAAAGCACGAGTTTGGGGAACCGCAGCAGCGTGTTGTGCTGCTATCTTTAATGGCGCTGATATCCTCCGAGTTCATGATGTTCAAGAAATGCGCGATGTATCCCTGGTAGCTGATGCACTGTTTCGCTACGAAGCGCAAGGTAATTGTTAGATAGCACCATTTTCGGATTTTTTGCCATTACCTTCTTGATTTACAGACTCGGCAATCAACTCCTGAAACATTTCAGTAGAGTTAGCTGGGTCTACAAAAACAATTTTGGCATTATTACTCTCACTGAGTTTTTGGCTGGCGTCTACATAATCTTGAGCTACAAGATACCGCAGAATATCCTTACTTTCGGGATTGGAACGTAAGGCTTGAGCAATTATCTGCACTGAAGTCATGGTTCCTTCTGCTTTCTTAATTGCAGCTTGCCTTTCACCTTCCGCTTCTAAAATCACAGCCCGGCTTTTAATTTCAGCGGCTCGCTGTTCTTCCATTGACCTGCGTACACTCTCAGGCGGGGTAATACTTTGAATATCTAAGCGGAGAATCTCAACTCCCCAATCTGCCGTTATCTGATTCAACTGGTCTAGGATGGCTGTGTCCATCTCAGAGCGGGAGACGTTGGTTTCTTCTACAGTGTTCTGGGCAATGATTTCCCGGAGCGTAGTTATTGCAAGTTGTGTCAGCGCCCCTTGGAGATCGTCAATTGCATAAAAGCTTCTCTGAATATTTGTGATTCGCCAATTTACGACAGCATCAACCTCCAAATAGATATTATCTTTGGTGATCACATTTTGAGGTTTGATGTCTAAAATTTGCTCTCGTTTGGTATCTTCCATCACAACCTGATCGACCAAGGGAACAATAAAGTTCAATCCAGACTCAAGTGTTCGATGATACCGTCCCAAGCGTTCGACTAGGGCTTCATTACCTTGATTAATCAGTTTTGCAGAACCCAAGGCATAACCTATAAGCGCTAAGACTATAGCAATGATTGGCTCCATATATGCTCCTGTTCAGCTTTTGGGAGAATTTAGTGTAAATGACATGGTACTACCTTGTCTTACCTATCAGTCTAATGTTTTGAGTCTGTAATGTTATGAACACTAGCAGCGATGTCTGGTGTCAAGTCGCTGCGCTTGTTGTAAGTCTCATACATCCGGGATATTATGGCGCAATGCGATCGCTATTAAAGCACCTTGATTACACCCTGGCAAGGAGTACTTTTGTCATAAACTTTACTAGTCAAGAGTCAAGGGTCAATAGTCAAGGGTCAATAGTCAAGAGGGGAAAGACTTGCTCCAAGTTACCCCCATCTCTTCTACCAATCATCTCCGCAATACCTTGCTAAAAATAACTACCATAAAAGATGGGGTTAATCTAAATACCCAATCTCAAATTGATATGACTTCTACATTGCCATTGCCCGATCCTCATCACAACGATTCAGCTAACACTGACGCAAATTCTCTCAACTGGGAAGAACTGGATAGTGCTATTTTTAGCTTTGGAGATATTCAAACGGAACTCAACTACAAACAGGCACAAACGGCACTGCGAAACTTAGTAACCAGTCTCGACCTAACTACTCAGGAAAAAGAAGGATTGGAGGCGGAAATTGCTGATTTGGAAACTATGTTGGGAAAATTAGACCGCATGGTGGTGCAGATTGCTGCTTTTGGCATGGTAGGGCGCGGGAAGTCTTCCCTACTTAATGCCTTGGTTGGGCAAACGGTATTTGAAACTGGCCCGCTACACGGCGTCACTCGTACTGCACAACGAGTTAATTGGAGTATTAGTGAAGAGGCTGTTGGAGAAACTGAACGCGCCTTGCGAGTTACTTTGCCTGGGATAGGTCAATCGCAAGTGGAATTAATTGACACTCCTGGGTTAGACGAAGTGGATGGCGCAACCCGTACCGCATTGGCTGAACAGGTTGCAAAACAGGCGGATCTGATTCTGTTTGTGATTGCTGGCGACATGACGAAGATAGAACATGAAGCGCTTTGCCAGTTGCGAGAAGCTGGTAAACCGATCATTTTGGTGTTTAACAAAGTAGACCAGTATCCAGAAGCAGACCGAGTGGTGATTTATCAGAAAATTCGGGATGAAAGGGTGCGGGAGTTACTCACGCCTCTAGAAATTGTCATGGCTGCGGCATCGCCATTGGTGAAGACGGCGATTCTTCGCCCTGATGGCACTAGGGGCTTGCAATTGCGTACAGGTACTGCTCAAGTCGAAGAACTGAAGCTCAAGATATTGGAGATTCTGCATCGTGAAGGCAAAGCTCTAGTTGCCCTCAACACTATGCTTTATGCCGACAACGTGAACGAGCAATTGGTGCAGCGAAAATTGATGATTCGAGAGCAGAATGCCAATGAGTTGATTTGGAAAGCTGTTATGACCAAGGCAGTAGCGATCGCGCTTAATCCGATCACTGTAGTAGATATATTTAGTAGTGTAGTAATTGATATTGCTCTAATTTTGGGTTTATCTAAACTCTATGGCATCCCCATGAATGAAAGCGGTGCTGTACAATTACTCCAAAAAATCGCTCTGAGTATGGGCGGTATTGGTGCTAGTGAACTGTTGGCTAACTTGGGCTTGAGTGGGCTGAAAACTTTACTTGGTATCTCTGCACCAGCTACTGGAGGAGCTTCGTTAGGCCCTTACGTAACCGTGGCAATCACGCAAGCAAGCGTAGCGGGTATTTCTTCTTATGGCATTGGACAAGTTACCAAAGCTTATTTAGCTAATGGGGCAACTTGGGGCCCGGATGGCCCCAAAGCAGTCATCAGTAGGATTCTGGCAACTCTGGATGAGACTTCAATTCTCAACCGCATTAAAGATGAATTGCAACTGAAACTAAAAGTAAGAAGGGGAAAAATGAGGATTAGTGATTAGGAACTACCTCAATTGCCATTACCATTGATGAATCTGTGCCACAATCATCAAGTTTTAATTTCTAGCTTTGAAAGAATTTAGCCATTCTTGAACTTGCTCTCGTGCAATATCACGACCACCCAGACCAAAAGCTAGAGCAGTAGCAACAGCGATCGCACCTAGTAGAAGTCCAAAGGCTAAATTCACAATATCGCTGGCAATCCCAATTTGTTGTAGTGCCATTGCTGAGACTAAAGCAATAATGGCAATGCGTGCTACCTGACCCAAAATCCGGGCTTGGGGATTACCGGAACTGGTAATGATGCTAAAAGCGAGATTTGCTAAGAACAAACCAATGCCAAAAACTACCAATCCCGATAGAATCCGCCCGAATATAACCAAAATGCCGGTCACTAGTGTTGTTAGCGCTGGAATATTTAGGATATTCACTGCTGCCACAGTTGCAAACAGCATAATACCGACTAAAACCACAATACCAGCAATTTCCGAGGGAGTACGGTTTGTCTGTACAGATGCCGTTGGTTCTGCTGAAATTACCACTCGTCTAGTGGGTGTTGGCAAACCTAGGACAGAGAAAATGTTGTTAAAGCCTAAACTTGTGAGGATGCTAGTAACCAAATCAGCTACAAATCGCCCCAGGAAATAAGCAACAATCAAAATTGCCAAGGCTGTAAAGATTGCAGGTAGAGCGTTGAGAATCTGTTGCAGCATTGCGATCGCCGGCACAGATATCGCATCAATTCGCAAGGCATTGAGCGCTGCAATCGCTACAGGAATCAAAATCAAAACATAGACAATTGTGCCGATAATCGTCGATAAAGATTGCACCCCCGCAGACGAAGAGAGTCCGAACCGGCTACCTAAATGGTCAATTCCAGTTGTGGCCAACAAGTTCGTCACAATCCGCTGCACCACATTAGCTATAAACCAGCCGACTGCGGCAATTAGTGTCGCGGCTAGTATGTTTGGCAGAATTGAAAGAATCTGTGTAATCAGAGATTGTACTGGTTGTAGTGCCTGTTGTAGTCCCAAAGTATCCAGTACTGGGATGAGAAACAGTAAAAAGATGAACCAGTACAGGGCATTGCCAATTGTCTGACTCAAAGACAACTGATTGAGGCTGAGTGTATCGTTTTGCGTTTGTTGATTCAAACGCTCATCTAGCCTCAACGCCCGTAGTCCGCTTACTGTGAGTAGCTTGATAACAGTAGCTAATACCCAAGCGACACCGAACCAAATTGCTGCACCTACCAACTTGGGCAAGAAGCCAACAAGTTGATCGAGAAAATTATTTAGAGGTCGAGAGGCTACCTCAAGCTGTAGTGTCTGTAAAACAGCTACAACCGTTAACAGAATAACGATCCAAAAAACTAAGCCTGAGATTAATTTCTCCACTTGGGGCAGTTGCCCATTATCCCCACGCCCCGTAAGCCCTGCGGCAATGCGGTTATCTATACTAGTGCGATTGAGGATTCCCCGTGTCACCGCCGCAGCGATCGCAGCAATCAGCCAGCCCACCAACAAAATCGCCACCGCTGCCAGTAAACGGGGTAAAAACGCAACTATCTGCTGGAAAGTTCCTTGTACATAATCGATTCCTTGATTAACTGCTGGTTGATTAAGTTGCAGGTTTGGCGATTGCGCCAAAAATTGCTGCACCCTAGTGGATAAACTAACTCCTCCTATTATCTGGGTTATTCCTTGCCAAGTTGCATTCATGGTTTTCTGGAATTAAGGTTAATAATTTGCTACAAACACTTGAGATGGTTGCTTTTGGAGTGAATTGCTCTGAACAATTTCTCATCTCCGTAAGTTCACTAGTGTTTTGCTTATCAATTTACCAGTAAAAACATATATGGCGTTGATATCAAGAGTAATTTTTGACTTTGTAACAAACAAGGACGAAAAATTTAAGAGCTATCCAGCACCAATCAGGCGATTAGAGCTAAACCTCGTCTATTAAATTCTTAGTTTGACACTACATCTGTAGCGTTGATGTAATGTGCTGACAGCGAGTAATTTTGCGTTACTCTAATTGCAGCAACATCATAAAAGATGTGAAATGTCGCAAGTTTTGGCACAATCAATTGAAATTAATGCTACAGCTACAATCGTGGAGCGCTGTATTACCGATTTAGCACTTATGCACCGCTGGCTCAACCCCGTCCTACGTTGCAAACCTGTGGGTGAAGTCTGGAGTACTGATGTAGGTAGTCAAAGTCGTTTTGTGATTCAAATTCCTCTAGTTAAACCCACCCTAAACAGCGTCGTCGTGGAGCGGAAACCGGGTTTAGTAGTTTGGGAATTTCAGGGATTTTTTCATGGGCGCGATCGCTGGGAATGTCAACCAACAAAAAATGGAACACGCCTACTGAACCGCTTTGAGTTTGATATTTCTAATCCCCTAATAAGTTGGGGTTTCAACACCTTCGCCGCGTCTTGGACAAAAGAAGATATGCAAGCCCAGCTGCGCCGCCTCAAACGAGTAGCAGAAGAACTACAAATCGGTTATTAGTCATTAGTCATTAGTCATTAGTCATTAGTCATTTGTCATTTGTCATTTGTCCTTTGCCCAATGCCCAATGCCCCATGCCCAATGCCCCATGCCCAATGC
>NZ_JADEXR010000153.1 GCF_015206995.1 aff. Roholtiella sp. LEGE 12411
CCCCTGCCCCAATCCCCAATTAACAGTAACTAATCCTTGATAATTCATCCTTCGAGAAATGGCAATCGAATTTACTAAGTATCACGGTCTAGGTAACGATTTTATTCTGATTGATAATCGCTGGTCATCTGCGCCTGCACTGACACCAGAGCAAGCTATCAAGTTGTGCGATCGCCATTTTGGTATTGGTGCTGATGGTGTAATTTTTGCCCTACCTGGAGAAAACGGTGCTGACTATACCATGCGAATTTTTAATTGCGATGGTTCAGAACCAGAAATGTGCGGTAATGGCATTCGCTGCTTAGCTGGTTTTCTGGCAGATTTAGAGGGCGAATCCCGGAATCAAGACCGATATCGCATTCATACCCTAGCTGGTGTAATCACACCCCAACTCATGTCTGATGGTCAAGTGAAAGTAGATATGGGTTTACCCCGGTTACTCGCTCTGGAAATTCCCACCACTCTCGCACCCGCGGAAGAAAAAGTCATTAATCAACCACTAGAAGTGGCTGAGCAAATTTGGAATGTCACCTGTGTGAGTATGGGAAATCCTCACTGCATTACTTTTGTCAAAGATGTCGCAGCAATTTCCTTAGAAATTATCGGCCCCCAGTTTGAGCATCATCCAGTTTTTCCCCAACGGATAAATACTGAATTTATTCAAGTAGTTCGCCGTGACTACCTGAAAATGCGGGTGTGGGAACGGGGTGCTGGGAGCACCCTGGCTTGTGGTACTGGTGCTTGTGCTGCCTTAGTCGCTGGTGTCTTGACAGATAAATGCGATCGCACTGCTACTGTAGAACTACCAGGCGGGCCCTTACAAATCGAATGGTCACAAATAGATCAGCGTATTTATATGACTGGATCTGCTGAGCGGGTATTCACTGGTAAGATATGAGTCACGTTAATACAGCATTTTCCCTGACAGCTTTTTGTTTTTTGTTTTCCCTTGAAAGTTTGGGATTTTTCCCTGTTTATAAAGGGTCTAATACTGGTATCTTAATATTTTTTGGATAAGCCCTCAAAACCTTTTTTATGGTCAGGGAAAAGCCTAAGTAAAAAACCATAGTAGGGTGAGCATTATAATGCTCACCCTACTATCTTCTAAGAGGATGTTTTAAAAGTTTTAGGCGAATATAATTCGCTACTACACAGGCAAAGTCCGCCTGCGCGGACTAACATAAAATTAAGGTTTTAAAACCTGCCTCCGCAGGTTTCGTCTGTGTAGCCAAGCCACTGCGTTGGGCGGCTATGCCGACTTGTAGCAAGTGGCGCGCGATTTCTAATCGCCTGGGCAAGTGATAAATTAGACTTTACAAACATCCTCTAATAAAAAGCGTTCAGATTATTATTGCATAGCGCTTAAAAAGAGTGAGATAGTTTGTAGCGCTCAGGATTAGAATCAAATTTGTCATGAGCCAAAAGCAATAAACTTAGCCTGCTTATTTCTAACTTTAGGTGAATTTAATATCTACAAAATATATTTAGAAATAATAACAGAGGTGTTACACACTTTGCTTAATTTGTGCAACGCCTCTTTAAGTAAGTGAGGCAAAAATTATGTCATATCAAGTTATGGAATCTAGTTCATTTGTGGAGTTATCCACAGAGGAACAGCAGCTTCTGTCTGGAGGATGTAAAGATTGTGGAGGCAAGAAATATCAGTACCATCGCCACCACCATCATCACCACCATGTTCACGAGTTTAGATACCCCAAGAAAGACACAAAAGACTGTTATGATAATGACAGTGACTAATGATTTCCTACATAGATAGGTAACACTTTTGTAACGAAAAGGTAGGATTCCCTTGATTGAGGCTCAGTTTTTACTAAGTCCTAAAATAGGGAATACCTACCAAATAAAAAATATTTTGAAACCTCTTAGTTTAAGTAAATTTATACATAATTTTGAACAAAATATTAATCTGAATTTGACGGTTTTAAAAAGTAAAAGGGACTGGGGAAGGTGGGGCCCCCTCTGCGGATAAGGGGCAATGGGTAACTTGTACTGAGCAACTCGTGCCGAGCGGAGCCGAGGTAAGCCGTTGGCGCAGCCTCTCGTAGAGAAGTATGGGGCATGGTAAAGAAGCTACCAATGCCCTACCTTATGCCCAAAGCGGCCGGGTGACTATCCCTCTACAGACACCTGGGGATGGAGTTTTCCGTCGCTTTCAATCAATAGGTTATGAGCAAACTTACAACAGTTAAAAGCATTATATAAAGCTTGTATGAACTGGATTCTTGCTTGTGCAGATATGCCTTTAGTTTATATATAAAATTTATTTATGTATTATTTTAATATAAACGTATATCACAAAATTATAACTGACACAAAAAAGAATTGCGTATTAGTCAATAAATCAATGCTTTTTATGAAAAATAAAACAAAATTTCATAAGATCTCGGCTTTTTAATAAGTGAACAAAATACATCTATGGGAAGACTAAACTTCCAATTATATATCTTTTTTAATGTATTAGTTTTTACATAAAATTGTATTTTAAAGATTGGATAAAGAAGTTTACAACACTCAGTAATAGTGATACATAAGTAACTGTGGGAAATAAACCCAAAAAAATACTAGAAAAACAATTCAAAAAAGCTATTTTCCCAAAATTTCTAGGACTTACGCACTATACAAATAGAGCATTATATGCATTGAGTGAATTTGGTCGTTCCAGACTTTTGACAATTACCGCCACATGGATGGCGATCGCTAAAAGACAATTGAAAGATCACGTTTTCACGCCTGAAACCCATCCCTTATACCTATAGGATTTCTATTTGATTTTTGAAAAAACTGCGTACACCTCTAACTCCATTTTTTCCTATTCCCCATTCCCTGTCTCTACGAGTCAGTTCACGAATCAAATCGGATTACTACATTATCTAATTGCAACACAACGAGAAGAGAACAGAACTTAATTTGAACGGTCTTTATTTGCACCAAGGAGTTTATAACGTATGGTAACAGGACATTCAAGAGTAGTAGTGGCAAAAGAACAGATATCTTCTGATTTGGCTGGAGAGGCGGTTATCCTCAATCTCAAGTCTGGGACTTATTACGGTCTAAATGCTGTGGGTGCTAGCATCTGGAATTTAATCCAGCAGTCAAGAACTATCAGTGAAATTCAGGATGCTCTTTTGGCAGAATATGAGGTTGAGCCTGAGCAGTGCGATCGCGAACTGTTAGTAATCCTCCAACAACTCGAAGAGCAAGGGCTAATTGAGGTAAATCATGAAGCGGTTGGGTAAGTTTCTGAACCTGACAAATAGCGATCGCCATCTATTGATCAATACGTTTATCTTGTTGGGATTGATCAAAATAGGGCTGTGGTTGCTACCTTTTCAAAGGTTGCTGCAACTATTATCTACAATTAGTCAAACAAGCCTGAAGTCTCAGGAAATACAGCGAACTGATTTGGGCAAAATTGTCGGAGCAGTTAATGTGAGTAGTCGCTATATCCCCGGTGGTGTCAAGTGTCTAGCTCGTGCTTTAACAACACAGGTACTCATGACTCGGTATGGCTACTCACCTGAACTCCGAATTGGCGTTGCTAAGAAGGAGGGAGGAAAGTTAGAAGCCCATGCGTGGGTCGAAAGTCAAGGACAGGTAGTGATGGGCTATCTTAGAGAGCTTTCCAGCTTCACTCCGTTGCCATCTCTTGAAGGAGTAGAGAGATTATGAGCGGTATTGTAGGTATTTACTATCTTGATGGTAGACCAGTAGAGCGGGAAAATCTGGGGCGAATGGTGGACATTCTGGCTCACCGAGGCCCTGATGGAGCAGATATCTGGTGCGAAGAGTCTGTTGGTCTAGGACATCGGATGTTATGGACTACACCTGAATCTCTGCTGGAGAAATTGCCTCTAGTAAACCAAACTGGTAATCTGGTGATTACGGCTGACGCTAGGATTGATAACCGAGATGAACTCATCTCTGCACTCAGTCTTACCGACCGCCCAGTGGAGAAAATTACAGATAGTCAGCTAATCTTAGCTGCTTACGAAAAGTGGGGTGAGCAATGTCCAGAGAAACTGATAGGTGACTTTGCCTTTGCTATCTGGGATGGACGACAGCAAAAGTTATTCTGCGCTAGAGACCACATGGGGGTTAAGCCCTTCTATTACTATTGCTCAAATCGAGTTTTTATCTTGGCGTCGGAAATCAAAGCTCTGTTGAGCCTCTCAGAAGTGCCGCGCCGACTCAATGAACTTCAGGTTGCATATCATCTAGATATGTTCTTTGAAGATCAAGAAATTACTTTTTACCAAGAAATATTCCGATTACCTGCGGCACGTTATTTAACAATCAGCAGCACCCAAAAGATGCAGGTGCAATCCTATTGGGCGCTAGACCGCAAGCGCGAACTTCGCCTGAATTCAGATGAGGAGTATGCTGAGGCTTTCCGGGAAATTTTCACAGAAGCAGTGCGCTGTCGTCTACGGAGTGCGTTCCCCATTGGCTCAACTTTAAGTGGAGGGCTAGATTCTTCATCGATAGCCTGTACAGCACGTCAGCTACTGGCTAAATCTGGGAATCAACAGCTGCATACATTCTCTGCCATTTTTCCTAGTCTACCAGAGGAAGACCTGCCCTGGATAGATGAGCGTCCTTACATGGATGCAGTCAAAGCTCTAGGAGGCTTTCAGGCTCACGATGTACGGGCTGACTTGCTCACTCCTTTAATTGAAATTCTCTGGCGGGAAGAAGAACCGATTTTAGCTCCCAACTTGTACATTCATCAGGGAATGTATGAATGCGCCCATCAACATAGCGTTCGAGTTTTCTTAGATGGTGTTGATGGAGACAGTACAGTTTCTCACGGATGGCGTTATTTAACAGAACTAGCCTATACCGGTCGTTGGGTGACTCTAATGAAGGAAGTCACTGCTACAGGGCGAAGATTTCGAGTACCACGTAGTCAACTACTCTGGGCAAATTGCGTCAGTCCTCTATTAATAGAACCTGCTAATCAATTTTGGCAAGCATTGCGGAAGTATGTGGGGAAAACAAGTGCAAATAGTGAGTTGATTAACCCAGCTTTTGCCAAGGGAATCAAGTTAGTACAACAGACTCGAAAACTACTAAGTCACGAACCAGCATTGACCTTGACGGGTAGACAACAACACTGGCAAAGTCTGACGACTGGGCTATATCCTTACATATTGGAGATGGCTGACAAGACAACTGCGAGATATTCTTTGGAAGGGCGTTACCCATTTTTTGATCGGCGACTAATGGAATTTTGCCTGTCTCTACCCTCAAACCAAAAGTTTAGTCATGGTTTCTCAAGAGCTATTCTCCGCAATGCGATGACAGATATTCTCCCTCCAAAGATTCAGCAGCGAGTGAGCAAAGCTAACCTTGGTTTTAACTTCAAACGGCGATTGTTGGAGGATGAACGAGAAACTCTAGAAAAGGTGATAAACCAACCAAAATCTATTGAACCGTATGTAAATCTACCAGTCTTACGTGCTTCCTATGATCACTATTCCCACTTTCCTCAAAGTGAAGAAGAATCTTTGAATGTACTTTCTGGCGTAACTTTAGCTCTTTGGTTGAGTCAGCCGAATTTTACTACCTAGGTGAACCAAACCAAAACTGGTCCATCTCGTAGCTCTGATTGTCTTCAACTTTTTAGTTGTTATTGCTGGAAATGATCATAATTGATTAATTGATTTATAGGAATTTTTTTACCTGAAGCGTCTTTGGCATTAGCCGTTACCTCAATTTATACGAGTTTTTTATTTAAGCATTTTAACCACAGTTAAATGCCTTCAGCCTGTCTGAAGAATTAGTACCACACAAGGAGAATGTAAAAATGAAGAAATCTTGGAATACACCAGATTTGACAGTTTACGGTGCAGTTGAAAATCTGACTCAAAACAAAACAAAAAACCTGGGATCATCGGATGCGCTGAACGTATCAGTTAATCTTACTAGTCTCGGACTCGGCGTTATAACTATTGGAAGCTAGAAGTACCAATCTGTAAAATGGCACTAAGTCAAGATACAGCCTTTGCCTTGATTAGTTGCCAGTCTGAAGGCTGGAAACCGATCTTGAGAGGTTCTGCCTCTCGTCAAGTCCGTCCCAGCCTATAGACTAGAAACTAGGCAATGCGAGACTTTTGGCTGCTAAGCACTGTTAAACCCTAAAATATATGATATGTGTTTTTTCAACAACTTATATTTAGTATTTTTGTCAATGCGTAAGTCCTAGATTTTTTAGATTTCCCCAACTAAGTCAAGGTTAAGATTTCTTACCAATCTTGCTTCAGCAACCAAACACACTATCAAGTAAAGGACATCGAACTTGTTTTCTTACTTTGCCTATGGTGTAGGCATCCAGTCTGAGTTACCTATACCAGAATTTATTCATGCTCAAAGAGGGTGTGATGTTACTGTTCATATAGACAACGACCACACAGCAGTTGATTATTTGTCAGAACAAGTGATCAGCCAGCCTTGGAATCTCAAACTCTCTCTAGAGGAGTCAGTACTATATATCAAAGAAGTGGCGGTCTTTCTGGTGCAAGGTGGAGACAAGATTGTGGTTATTCCTGCACCAAATGCCTGTGATATACTGATTCGTTTCTATCTTGTCGGCACTGTTATGGCAATTTTGCTGTATCAGCGAGGGCTACTTGTATTACATGGCAGTGTAGTAAATATTCATGGCGGTGCAGTTGTTTTTCTTGGAGTGTCAGGTCAAGGAAAATCCTCAACATCAGCTGCATTTCTAGCGCAAGGATATGGCTTTCTTAGCGATGATGTTGCCCCAGTCACATTAGGTACTAAACCAGCTACAATTGCTCCTGGGTTTCCGCAAATCAAACTCAGTCGAGAAACTGCTGCGGCACTGGGATATGATTTTGAGTCTTTGCTAGTACTGCACCCAGACGACGAAAAACGGGGCTATCGTCTCACCCAGAACTTTTCTCAAACGCCACTTCCCATCAGCCGTATTTACGTCCTTGCTGACGATACAGAGTTTGGGATAGAGCCTTTGAACCCTAGAGACTCAGTAATGGAACTTGTACAGCACTCGCGCCCTACAACGTTATATCACTCTGGAGGTACATCACACTTTCTACAGTGTGTCGCCCTTGCCAAGGAACAGACTATCTATCGTCTCAAGCGACCCCGTGACCTGACCTTACTCCCTGAGTTAGTCAAGTTAGTGGAAAATCATCTTTCTTGCCAAATACAATCAGTCGTAGTTTGAAGGATGTTTATAGGGAAAACATTAAAACTGAAAATACAGCAAAGCTTACGCCTTTTACCTGCATTGCAGCTAGTGTGGCAAAGCGGACGCAGTTGGACGATCGCTCGTATAGTAATTCTAGTAATTCAAAGCACACTACCCTTACTATCGCTCTATCTGACCAAACTCCTCATAGACACAGTATCCACTAGCCTGATTACTGCCGATAAGACAACCGTTTTTCATCAAGGAGTCGTCCTCATTGTTATAGCCGGTGCTGTAACTCTAGCTACTACGCTCTGCAACTCCCTAGCAGAAGTGGTAAATACTGCCCAAAGCCAGCGTCTCACCGACTATATGCAAAGCATTCTTCATGCGAAATCGATTGAAGCCGATTTAGAATACTACGAAAATGCTCAGTACTATGATGCTCTGCAACGCGCTCAACAGGAAGCCCCTTATCGACCAAACCAAATTTTAAATCATTTAGCACAAGTAGGACAGAATGGACTATCCTTACTGGTGATGGTTGGCTTACTCCTGTCATTGCATTGGGGAATCGTAGGCATCCTGCTGGTTGCTGTCATTCCTGCTGTGCTGGTGCGGAGCAAATACGCCCAGATTATTTATAACTGGCAGCGTAAATGGACACCAATAGAGCGGCAAGCTACTTACCTCGGCTGGATGCTGACTTCAGACGTTTATGCCAAAGAAATTCGGCTATTTAATTTAGGCAACCTGTTTAGTGAAAGATTTCGCCACTTACGGCGGCAGATATATAAGGAAAGCCTAGCGCTGATCACAAGACGTTCTATGGCCAGCTTAGTTGCTCAAGCTATAGCTGGCATTTTCATTTTTGCTGTCTATGCCTTTATACTCTATCAAACCATCTTTGGTACTCTTCGTCTAGGAGATTTAGTACTGTATCAACAAGCACTGCAACGTGGACAGGCTGCTCTCCAAGGACTGTTGGGTAACTTGTCTAGTCTCTATGAAGACAACCTTTTTCTTGCCAACCTCTATGAATTTCTGGATCTCAAACCAAAGCTAGTTGAACCGTTACATCCTAAAGCTATTCCCCAAGCCATCAAAACTGGCATTATTTTTGACCATGTAAGTTTCCAATACTCAACCACTACCCGACAAGCACTTTTTGATATCAACCTGACCATTCGACCAGGGGAAGTAGTTGCATTAGTAGGTGAAAATGGCTCTGGTAAAACTACCCTAATTAAACTCTTATGCAGATTATACGATCCAACTACAGGGAATATCACTATTGATGGCATTGATCTAAGCCAATTCAAAACAACAGAGTTGCGTCGCCAAATCAGCGTAATTTTCCAAGACTACGCTAAATACCATCTTACAGCCTCTGAAAATATCTGGTTAGGTAACATTGATATCCCACAGGATCATGAAGATGTTACCAAAGCTGCTTATCGTTCTGGTGCAGATGCAGTTATCAAAAGCTTACCCCAAGGTTATGACACCATCCTGGGCAAATTATTTGACCAAGGAGAAGAACTCAGCATTGGTCAGTGGCAAAAAATAGCTTTAGCTAGAGCATTCCTGCGCGACTCCCAAATAATTGTCCTCGATGAACCCACTAGTGCATTAGACCCCAAAGCAGAAGAAGAAGTATTTCAAAAGTTCCGCCAACTCATCAATGGTCAAGCTGCTATCCTTATCAGCCATCGCCTTTCTACAGTAAAAATGGCCGATTGCATCTATGTGATGGAGCATGGGCGAATTGTGGAAAACGGTACTCATGAGGAACTGATGCAGCTAGGCGCTAGCTATGCACACTTGTTTGAAACCCAAGCCCAACACTATCGATGAAACGAGCGCGTAAGTTTTTCAACAATATAAATGCAGATCATTATCTTTTCAAACGACTTGCCTTCTCTTTGTTGAGTTTGTGGTTTTGGTGGGTAGTGGCTAACCTAATCAACGTGATGATAGGACAATTATCGTTCTTTACTATGCCCATGTTTGGCATTTTACAATGGCTAGTTTTGCGAAAATACATCCCGCATTTAGGTAGGTGGATACTAGCCAGTGCTTATGGTTGGATTACAGCATACTTAATTATTTATGTGTTTAAGATTGGGGAAAAGATTGTAGAAATTGCTCCTCAAGGATATTTATTAATACTCGGAGTCACTGTGAATATACAGGGAGTTTGGACATATATCTTGATTATGTTTTTAGCGTCAACTGTAATCGGAGTTTTTCAATGGCTAGTTTTGCGAAATCACATCCGGTACGCAATTTGGTGGATATTTGCCAGTTGTATCGGTGGAGTTGCTAGAGGAGGTGCGATCGCACTTGTTCTACCAATAGTAGATCCTACGCTTGTAGAAGTTATAGGTTCGTTGGCCTATGGAACCGTGACTGGTATTGCCTTGATAGGACTACTAAAAACTCGGATTCAGCGTCATCTTGAGCAACAGATGTATTGGAGTTAGATATTTGACTTTTTATGAAAACCTTAGTTAAACCACCGATTAAAGACTCAGAAACGGCGGGAGCAGAAATCGAGTTACTTCTGTGTTGTTCTCGAAGCCACATAGTTCCGGAAACAGTAGAGCGAATCAAAACGCTACTTCAGCAAGATATCGACTGGACTTACTTAATCCAAACAGCAGCTAGTCAAGGGGTGATACCGCTCTTGTACCAAAGCTTGAAAGCTACTTGCTCAGAAGCCGTTCCTGAAATTATCCTGACTCAATTACGCAGTTATTACCATACCAACGCCGTCCACAATCTGTTGCTAACTCAAGAACTGCTGAAGTTACTGGAGTTACTTAAGGAACACGATATCTATGCTATCCCGTTCAAAGGGCCGTACCTTTAATTGACATTAAAGTACCGAACCTGGGATTAGAGGACTTGCTTGTAATTCTCTGTGTGCATGGTTCCAAACATCTGTGGGAGAGACTAGCATGGATTTGTGATCTAGCTGAATTAATCCGCATTCATCAACAAACGGATTGGGAGCAGATAATGGCAAAAGCCAAAAAGCTAGGCACAGAGCGTATGCTTTTACTAGGTTTATATTTGGCACATAATCTTTTAGAAACTACTTTACCAGAGCCAGTTAATCAAAGAATTCGGGCTGATTTAGAATGCCAAAAACTTACTTTTGAAGTTTGTCAGGACTTTTTTAATCAAACTATCAGCCAAACAGAAGGCTTTAGCTTCAAAACATTCAAATTTCACATCAGAATGATGGAACGTCAACAGGATAAAATACATTACTGTATTGGAAGTTTTTGGCGTTGGATTATTCTTCCGATACTCCATAAAATGATGCCAACATTTCAAGATCAGCAGTTTTTATCACTGCCCAAATATTTGGATTTTCTCTACTATTTAATTCGACCAATTCGCTTGACTAGAAATTTAGTAGTAACTATATGGCAACGTCTTTTTAGTGGAGTTTAGTAACAAGTAGCTGAGCGAGTGTCAACTTGAGATGAAGCTAGAACACATCGACAACGACAATAACGAATAGTCGCTAGTTTTAAAAAAAGTACAATGCTTGATTAGATGTCCTATTCCCATGATTGAAATTCGTCAATGGCATTGCGAATTATGGAAGTTAGTTGAGCGCGACGAGTTTCAAAGTTGGCTGCAATGGAAATCAGGGTGATGCCTACTAGCAAGCCAATAACCCATTTCATAAAAGGGTAGCGCCAGCTGAAAATCACTGATTGATAAACACTAGTAATCAAAAACGTGGCTGTGCCAATGTAGAGAAAAGCCCGTACTCGCAAAGTTAATCCGGCAAAAATGGCAATGAGGCTGAAAATTCCAGGGATCAGGGCTGTTTCTTGATGAAATAAAATTGCCCATCCGCAAACTATACCACTACCTAACAATCTAAAACTATGGCGAGCTATTTTATATTCTGGTAGCTTCAACTGGGGATCTATTTGAGCAACATAAAGCAGTGATAACCCAATTGGTGTAACATACCACAAAGCATCAGTTAGGTGTAAGTCATCAAACCAGCGGGAAAGCGCCCAATTAAATAAAGCTACACTAACATAGGTAAAACGGATGTTTTTGCCAACTTTTGCTATGAAGATGTAGAAGCCAGCAGCAAGTAGTATGGAGATTGGGTAAACTCGCAGTCTAGTTTCCCATAAAATTATCAGTGGTACAATGTATGCAGCTTGTTGCCAAGGTCTTTTAGACCAACCCCAATTTTCCCAAGGCAGAATGTACAGAAAATAGGCTACCACACAGGCGATCGCACCATTCCAAGGAATTAGCGGCCCAGTCAAAAATTGCCCTACTGCTGTCTCGCGCCAATAAATTCTCATACCAGCTACCTCTAATAAACCGAGGTAAACCCAGATCTGTGCGATCGTTATTCCTCCCAACTTGTAGAGAGGAGTTTCGTTAACAAGCAAGACAGTACGTTGCGCTAATAAGTTTGAGGATTGGCTTCCCAAGTGCGGAACTTCTGGAGGTTGCCTTAATTGTATTAACTGCCGTACAATGCGCGATCGCCGTCCCTGAAAGATAGCATATCGAATCAAAAATACTCCGGTTGCTAATCCCACCAAACGGTTAACTCCGATGGGAGTAGTAATAGCAGCCATTAATAAAAAGCTACTCCAAGCCCAGTGAATATGGGCAATTGTTTTCAGTTCTTGCAAACTCAGGCGTAAGTAGCCCGAAAGCCAAGGGGAGAGGATGCGATAAGCATACATGATGCTAGCCCCAAGAGCAGACATGGCAATTAATCCATCTCCTAATGCTCCTCCTCTGGTTTGTAACATTTGATAGAACAAAAGTTCATAAGCAGCAATTGATAGGCCGATGATTCCTAGGTAAAGTAGCAGTTTGAAGTTTTCGCGGCGTCGTCCTACACCAATTACTATTAAAGCTACGCCCAAAGAACACAAACCTGTCCAGTTGGTAAAGGTGTCTAAACGTAGCAATATACTAAATGCACCATAGATTAGTGGCAAGATGTGAAAACTGCTAGGAAGCCTTTCTAATTGGTGTCGTCGCCGCCACCACTCTCCCAACAATTGAGCAATCAAACCCAAGGCGATATTAGCGATCGCAATCTTAACAGTTGAGCTTTCTCCAAAACCCAGCACTTCCGCAATTAACAATTCCAGACACCAACCGATGCTATAAAATGCCCAATTGGTTGGTTCCCGCCAACTGCGCTCAGCCATCGCTCCCAAGGTTATAGCAGTGGCAGTAAAGTACAAAAATCCTGGATCAACAATATTCTGGTAAACTAGCACTGAGTGCAACGTCAGCATTAATAACTCAAAGCCACACAAGGCGATCGCCCACTTATCGGTTGCTATTGCATAGATATCTGCTAACTTGTTACCTTGGCGCATCAGTGCTGTACGCGCTAACCATAAACTGAAAGTTGCGATCGCCCCGACAACAAACCAACCTGCTAGCGCCAGGCGAGGTAAACTAGGTAAACCTGTCCAAAGTAGCGCTCCAATGAAACTCAATCCAAAGCCTACTGTGATTACCGCAGATATTTGGTTTCGCAGATAGCGAGTATTTGTGAACATCAGCCCCGCACCCACAGCCAAACCGATTAATCTGGTTCCTGGTAACTGTAAAGTAAGTAACTGGGAAACACCCACAGCCAAGACGCTTAAGTAACTGTTTATAGTACGACGCTCTAAAGTTGTGCGATTAGCAATGCCAGTGAGAGCTAAAGGCGTAGCTAGCCAAATGATTCCCCAATGGTCTTGACTATCAGCTACACCATACCAAGATGATTTGGCATTTACCCATAATATGATAAAACTAACGGCTGCTAGTCCTAAACCAATGTACCAGGCACTACGTCGCCATAGTCCGTCGCCGAGGCTAAATCCGCATTCTGCTACCATTACAGCTAATAAAATGCTTGCCCAAGCTTCTTTACTGAGAGTTGGCACAAGCAAATTGATCATAGAGCAAAATGTTAGCAACCCCATGATGTGAGTCAGGTATATCAGGGGGGGAGAAGGGGAGGAGCGGCGTTTAGTGATGATCGCGAGAGTGGAGGTAGAAAGTAGCAGATTTAGCGATCGCAATGCGGGATTTATTAAGGCGATTGTTGTTAAAAAAGCGCCAAATAAGAGCGCTAAGAGTTCGCCAAACTTAGCTATTTCTTGCTTTTGGATGCGATACAGGCTCTCATTGAGCGCCACCATTAAAATTATGTAGGGAAATAAAGCCACACCCAGCAACGCCCAAGGTTCATTTTGAGCATTGGTAAGATATGTGCAAGTAGCGATCGCCCATTGCTGTAGTTCAGAAGGTACTAACCGCCAACCCAGCCAAATAGTTTGTAAGCCGATGACAAAAATCGCCGCTAAGTCAGTCTTTAAACTGTACCGCCATAAGCGACTTCCCACAAACCACAAACCCAAACCACATACAGCTATTGCTTGCCAGGGATAAGATATTACCGAAACTAGCCAACCTAGGATGAGTAAGATTGCGCCGAGTTTCTCCCAGAGTTTGTTAAAGAGGGGAAGAGGGG
>NZ_JADEXR010000154.1 GCF_015206995.1 aff. Roholtiella sp. LEGE 12411
AATAACAGGTTGCTATAACAAGTTTAAAGAATCCGTCGCCTCGTTTTAGTTCTGCCCTCAATTAATGTTGATGAATCTTCCAGAATGAGTTTCAGCGATCGCCTACGGCGGGCGGGTACGCCATCGCTCGCATCATCACTCACGATCAGCTGATCGCCATCGCCTTCAATGGGCGCGTATACCAATACTATTGCCTAGAAGCAACACTACCGTTGTCCTTATACTACAGCATAATCACTGTTAGAGCGCTCCTCCTTGGCTTCTATGGGAGCAACGCTCTAACAGTGAGGTGCTGAAACCTACGACGTATATAGGTTGTTTCAGGATGCGTAGGCGCAGCCCGCCGTAGGCATCGCAACTAAAAAATCAGGTTTTGTTGAGAATATAGAGGTGTAATTGAGAATTAAACCCCGATCTCACTTTTTCGCGTTGCTCCCGCTTCTATTCGTGATTGCTGAGACGATCGCCTACGGCGGGCGGGTACGCCATCGCAAGCTACACCTCTATACACATTTATTTGGTTAGATGCAAAATAACATTTTCCAAAAAGTAACAGGTTCGTGCAATCAGTTAAGTTTGCTTTTGGTTAGGCTATCTTTGAGAACAAAATTCATCTTAATTAACTAGTTGTAAGTTTTATAACTAGTTAATCTGATTTCACAGTTTCTATTCATGCGATCGCCTGATCTAACGTCGCCGTCTATATATGTATTTTCCGATATTAGTTTTGTTAATATTGACACTGCGTAATTGAGATGTTATCATAAGAAGTATGAGGGAAAATCAAAACTATGCCCTCATCAGGAGGTGTAAAAAGTGACTCAATCTGGAAACGGACAAAACAAAGATGTTGACCCCAACAACATTGATGTTTTTGAAAAGATTCAGCAAGAAAACCCTGTAGTTCAGCCTGACTGGTTTAAGGAGAACCTAGGTACAGGCGAACGAGAAGTTATTCCTGCTGAAGCAGAAGATGCTCCAAAAGAGCTAGAGGACGGCGATCAAACCGACAGTTAGTTAGGTTAAGCCCCTACCCCAATAGGGGCTTTCTTTATTCATTTTATCAAAAACCAATCATGGATAGCACAATTATCTACCCAAGCTACTTTCGTATATTTGAATGCAAAAACGGACGTTGGTTCATTAAAGATACCGAGCCTTTTTTAGCTACCAGCGCAACAAATCATGATGACATTAATGCCCTCTATGGCATCACCGAAGCTCAAATAGTGATTGAATTGTTCCGAATAAATGGCGGGAAAGCAGGGTATTACTTAGCCAATATTCGAGATAAAAAATATTATTACTGCGTTGACCGCCATGGGACAAAAAAACAGTTACTTGAGTTAGGTATTGGTCGAGCAGATCCGTTGGAAAACAAATATGGCTAAATCAGGATATCAACGCCTAAAACAATGGCGCGAGCGCGTTTCAACTGGTGAGCAGCTTCCTAAGTGCAAAATATGCGATCGCCCCATCAAAGGTAAATTAAGTGTGGAGCGTGGGGTGTGTTCTTACTGCTTTCCTAAAACCGACGAAGGTAGTAAAGCAAACATTGAAGCCGTAAAGCGTCACCGAAGAAAAGAAGATTAATTTGGCACTGTACACTTGGCATGAACCTGTTAGAAAACTAGGTATTACTGGTTGAAGCGATGGCGCTCTGATGGAACATTTGAACATTTGCAGGCTCGTTAAAAGAGCGATGCCTGCGGCGGGCTACGCCTACGCAGACGAGAAAGTATTGATAAAAAAACTTCTGTGTCCTCATAGGTAAAACCCAAAGCATCACCACACCAGCAACAAAAAACCCTTAAAACCCTGCTAAAACGCTTCTAAGGGCAAAATAACAGGGTTTTTGGGATTTGTGTAATTGTGGTGGTGTAATGGGGTTAGGGAGTGATCATGCAAAGGAGATACAACAGTTTTAGGACATCACAAGATCCATCGTAGAATTCCTTTGCCTTTCTTTTAAGATTGTGAGGCTGCTAGGATCATGATCGAGTAATACAAGCGCGTTGCTGATTGCACGACTAGGTAATAAGTCTCCAGCCTCATATTTCTGAAACGCTCGTGGCCCACCACCAATTAATTCTCCTGCTTCGACTTGTGTCAGGTGTAATTTTTTACGAATACGGCGAATTTCCTTTGGTTTAAGACGACATCCACCCAAAAGCATCTATAGTAAAGCATTCAGACCAATAACACCGTTTTGCCCCAGCTTTAGTTCAAATAAAATGCGAAGCGCTAACGCGCCGCTCCGCTAACGCGTATTGCTTCAAAATCTACAATGTCATGCACAAAGTTAATGGCTGATCGTTCCTTAAGCTCTAAATTTTCTTTTTGAAGATTCTGTACTTGGGTTCGGAGCTTCTCCATCTCCTGCTCATACCGTGTAATACTCGGTAATGGTTCAGAAAAATTCTGTGTATTAGAAGCAGAAATCTTTGAATTTTTCCGTGTAATACATGGATTTAGGTTACTTATAACTATTTCCTCTAGATAGTCAGCCCTGGTTAATCCCAAGCATTCAGAGGCGATGCCTAACCCCTTCCAGGTATCATCTGTTAGTCGTAAAGAACGCACCTCGCGGTAGTCCGAGCTTTTAATCTTTATTTGTTTTTACGAAAACCTTCACCGCTTAGAAATTCATCATTCAGCACAGACAAGATTTTATCTGTGTCCTTGCCTTTATTTGCATAGCTAGCAGGATTAGACGGGTCTTTCTTGTTTTCCATCTCATACTTAGCATTGTGGCTAATCACCTCATCTTTATGCTGGTCAATCCAATCCCTTACCAGCAAACCATTACAGCCTGATAAATCTCTAAGTGCTTGGTTAGTAATTGCCAGGCGATCGCCATCTCCAGTAGCTACAGTATCGTTGTATAAACAGATTGCTTGAAACGATCTACGGATTTTTTCTACAGCTGCCCCAGGTGCTTTACTTCCCCAGACATCAGCATCACTCTTGGCTGTCCAGTCAATTTCTTCTTTTGGTGGTGTAACTTTAACAGGTGTAGCAGTGGCAATGGCTGCTGGTGGAATAATTTGACCTTGCAAAGCTTTTTCTACAGCTGCAAGAACTTTCTTCTCAAGCCAATCATCTAACTCAGTAGTATTAACAGTAATTGTCTGAGACTGTTGTGCAGCGGTATCCATAGCGGCTTTCTCCTGCTGTAGTTGTTGGTTATCCGCTTGCAACTGGTTATTTACTTTTTGTAACTCGTTATTCTGCTCTGATAGCCGCTTAATCTCTACTTCTAGTTGTACAGCCGTTTGCTGTGCCTTCGGAAGTTCCTTAGCAATGGGAACAGCATTTTTATAAATCTCAACCAAACGAGTAACTACCGATTTTTGATTGGGTAATTCTAAATCTGTCTGTAATTGGTGAATAAACTCTAAATCTGCCGGAGATACCTTGACAGTACAGCTTTTTTCTTTCTCTGGTAATTCTGGGAAGTTTACAGGTTTAGTAACATAATAATCGGCATATCCCAAACTGGTTACAACGTGCTTTAAATCCTGGTCTGAGGGTTTCTCCCCTGGCGTGATATGTCCTAAAAACATTCCATAAAACAGCATTTTTGAACCAACAGAGCCTGGGCGATCGCGCTCTGTCACTAAACTTGCACAAGCTGCTCTGAGTGCTTTACAGTCGTTTTGCTCTTGTCCGTGACGGAAGTTTAACAGAGGTTTGTTTGTATTCTTACTCCCAAAATACTCTTGAACTACCCGACGCAATGAATTACCGCGTTTATCCTCAATCGCTTTATTTTGCGCTGCTAGATTGCTCTTAAACTCATTGGTTACTTGTTTTATTAAGGAATTAATGCTGGCATCCTGACGCAGATGGTTCAAGCGCTCAATTATATAACTAGCAGCAAACAGGGTAGAGATTTTAAAGACTGGGTTTTGACCGCGTTTTTTACCCTGTCCCTCAAACATTACTTGGTAAGCTTCCCCTTCAACTGGGGTAAATTTACCTCTAGCTAAAATTTCATGAGGTCGCCGTCCTGTTGCAGCAATTAAGCCAACAGCTAATTCATGAGGGTTTTCGCTCTTCAGCAAATTAGCAGTAACTTCCAAGTACTCCGAGGGGTTAATCTCAATGCCTGTGTTACCATCTTTATCAGCCGTTATCAGGCGATCGCTTACCCGTGTAGTTTCGTTGCGCTCTTCCCAGTCTTTCTTATCCAGTCCACACAGCAGTAGAGCATAATGCTTCAATTCATAACCTGTTACGTTTCCTTGAGCATCGTGTTTAGGAACTGATTCAGCGTTTTTGCCTTGTTCAAGTGGCAGTGACTTAAATTTCTTGTAGAAGCCAGCGCGGCTCAATACAGTGCCCAAGCTTTTAATGCTGTAGTTCGTATTCCGGTTTATCCATTCATTGAACTGCTCACAGTATGGGCGTATTTCTTTTAGGCTTTGTAAATCCTTGGTTGCCTCAAATAGTTTGTTGACTTCCTCTTGTACTGTTTTAGACATTTTATCTTCATCTGGGTAACTTGTTATAAGTAGTTTAACATAACTTGTTAAAATATAACAATAACTTGTTAGAAAATTCTCAGAGGTCAACGCCGGAGGCAGGGTGCTCTTTGCAAGGGGGATCAAGAAAAATTACCTCCTTCTCCTTTTCTCCCTGCCCCCTGCTCAGGAAAGCTCCCATTTTTATGGATCTCCCTAAGCAAAAATAAGTTTTGAATATTTGAATATTTGAATATTTGAATATTTGAAATTTTAGGTACGCAATTTTAGCCATTGCTCTAGCAAATCCTGAACAAGCTCGCTAAACTCACGCTTTTGTCCATCTTGAGCGGACTTTAACAGTTCAATTTTGACTGTTGTGTGTGTGTTCTTGCGAATATAAGCCGTCACCTGCTCATAATCAGGGTCAGAACGTTTGGCTTTGGGTCGTCCTCGTTTTGGCGGCGGTTCGATTTGTGATTGATCAACTGATCGTGATTGTAACTTTTGAGTTTCTGTTTCCTGGCTCGATTTTTCTGATTCCGGTTCACGACCCTTTGCTGCATCCAAAATCCCTTTGAACTTGCTCACTTAATCACCTCTTTACCGATGCTTTGATAATCTCGCCAACCTATCTTGGCTCGTGGGTCAGAAACTTTGTTTACTGGTACACCAGTCAACGCTGCTTTTTGAAAAGCCACTGCATCACGGACACTACCCTCAAATAAAGGTAATCCAGCTTCAGCTAACATTTCCCTTGCTTCAAGCCCATCCCGCCTGGGCTTAGGTGGAACACGAGTAATGAGAATGCGGAATTGGTCAGCGCCTAATGATTTGAGAACATCAATAGTCTGCATTAACGCATCTAGCGATAAGGCATCAGGGGTAGTGGGAAGAATTAGCAAATCGCAACCTTCTGCTAGTGCTTCTAAATCTTCTTGCTGGGGTCGTGCTTGGGTGTCGATAACAATGTGCTGATAATTCTTAGCAAATTTGGCCGCTTGGCGCTCATCAATTACTTTGAAAGGCAAATTCCCACGCTTTGCCCAACCGCTAGCAGAACGGTTTGGGTCGCCGTCAATAAGAAGTGTCTCGCCAAAGGCTTGTAAGTAAGCAGCTAAGTGGACAGCTGTCGTAGTTTTGCCCACCCCTCCCTTAAACGATGCGACTGTGATAATCATGATCAAATCTCACTATTAAGTTTTTAAAATGCCAAAAACCTGAGTTTTTGAGTACGTGAAAACTTACTATTTAAATATCATTACTATAACAATTACAGCAACAGTTTTTTATCCAAGGAGGCAGGGGAGGAGAGAGCAGGGGATGTTTCAGCATCTCACAAAATCGAGTTGCTCCCCCAGCAAGACTGCCCCCTGCCTCCAGCAAGACTGCCTCTTTCAATATGGCTATTTAGCTTTTTAAGATTTTGAGTACGCAAAAACTTAAAAAGCTGCCAGTCCAAATACCCACTATTCCACTGAGAGTGATCCATAAAAATAAATGCCCAGCCGTGTGTTGAAATTATTCGTGGGTGTTGAGGATCGCTTGTTTGACGGCTGGGCATTTATTTCTTGGCAGTATGCTGATTTGATCGCCAAAAAATCAGAACAATTTTTGCATCCCGAAGGATGAACAGCGCAGATTATTTGATTCTGTCCGTAAAAATATTCACAATTTATGCATTGTTCCAATAATTCTTCAGATCTTTGCTCAAGTTGGAGCCATTCTTCTTTCTGTTTTTCCTTTTTCACTTTATGTGTTGCAAGGCTGCAACCCATTACTGCAACAAGAGCGGCAGTGAAATTAAAATAGGTATTTTTACCCTGACTCACCTTGTAAAGAACTACTGAACCGTTGACTGCTATTGAGAGTATATTTACTACTACTACACAAAGCCAAATATTTTTCACGTCTTTCTCTGCCAAAAATCTTTTATTTTATTAGCACCCCCGCAGGAATAAGTTGGTCAGGCTTATATTTATCAATTCATTCACAATCTCTCATGGAGGCGGCACGCGCCGGGTACGGCGCGTGCCAAGCCTGACCAACTTATTTTTGCTTAACCCCTTAGCTTTGATTCTGGGATAGGTTGATTTGCGGGTTGAAAACTTTTTTGAATTACTGGGAATGCCATTGTTGCTAGGGAAGCTGCCATGAAAACTGTAGCGGCGATTTGGCGAAAAGTGAAAGGTATTGATATTGATTGCTGGTTCAGCCGACGAAAAAGCCAAAGGCAATAGGCATAGTCAACAGGATTGAGGTCAAAGTATTCTCTTGATTTTTCCAGCTTTACCCGACAATGCTGAAATTTGTTGTGTAGCAAGCTCTCGACCGATGCCATATTCTCTACTTGAATCAGTGCAACCACTTTGTAATCACACGGCGGCTGATTTAATGCCAGTCCTTCAAGTCTGCGACTGATGTTTCGAGTTAGCCCAATTTTGACTCGGCGGAAGTAACAGCCAGGAATCCACCCATGAAAACCGACAGCTTCAATTAGATAGCAATATCCTGGTTGATGATCATTGCGCTCTGGATAGGCTTGATAGTATCGTGTCATGACTAAAATGTCCAAAAGCCTTTAACGATCATGTCAAAGCAAATATCGTTGTTACAAATGCAAAAAATCTGTCCTACTCCTGCATAAACGCCAACAACATCTTCAATCCTGAACCCCAAATCTTTTAAATCCTCCTTAAAGGTAGCGTGACTGCCTGTGTAGCAGCAGGAATAATTTACTAGCTTGCTATTGGGAGTTTCTAGTTTTTCGATCATTTCATCCAAATGAATGCTTTTGAATATGCATTCTTGCAAGTTTTGACTGTAGTAGATACCATTCTCTAATCTCATAAGCTAATTCCACCTTGGTATTCATCAGGGTCTTCAGTATCGATAGGTTCTACAGTTTCTTGAAATGGATTAGAAGATAAAGGCAGATATTGCATTACAGGTAGAGCAGTGGGCTGCTTACCTTCTAAGTATTGCAAGTAAAAATTGATTGCATCTTCTACAAAACGGCTATCTGGAATACCCAAAACCTCACACCACTGATCTACTCTCTGATGCTGGTATTTCTTGATTCTGATTTTGTCGGCAACCATTTAGATAACCTCCTGAATTAATCCATTGAGATTGTCAAAGGCTCCACTATCGGAGATTAGAAAACCTTTAGCTTTCAGTGCAGCGCCCAACAGAGGTAGCTTAGAACCTCCCCCAATGATTAGAATTTGGTCGCCTGCTAGCTTGTATTGCTCAAGCTGCTTAATCACTTCTCTAAGCCTGCAATTAATAAAATCTTGCAGTTCAAACTCATACACTTTGTAAAAGTTGATATCTGAATCCCCGTAAGCTAAGAATGGTAGTTTGCCACCTACCTCAGTTTTCTTGAACTTAATCCCTGACTCAATACTGCGATTGACTATATCTTTATTAGGCGCTTGCTTGATTTTGGCTTTGAGATCGGAACTGTGACAAAGCTTATCAATCAAATACTCAGCACCAAAATCTTTAGCTAGCACATCACCAACAGATTCAGAATCGAAAAATCTACTAATAGAGGTGTTTCCACCACCAATATCACAGATGGTCACTGCCCCATCTAGTTTATAGCTCTTGAGCGCGGCAATTCCTTCAGGCAAAACTGCTTTGAATGAGATGTTTACAGTGCAAGGGATACCGCATAGTTCTACTTTGTGAGTACCTGCATTGCTTCTAATCCCTTCTTCATGTCGCTTAACATCGTTGCAGGTTGCGGTAACTTCTATATTCATCTGGGAATTAATCTGTGGTAGGTGTGCAAGCGTTCCTAGGAAAAACTCAAGCCACAGTGAAGATTTACCAGTGTAATCTTCCACTAACCGCATCAGGTCACTGCTCCCACTTCGGATAGCTTGATTACCAATCAGCCAACAAGTATTTATTAACTCTGTGCGATCGCCTGACAAATACTGAACGTGTCCGGGCAGTTTGTTGGAAGTGTTGGAAAGACACCGAGCATACCAACTAGGTTCTCTAATCAACTCGTAACCCTCGACATAAGCTTTAATCCAGTGGTTGCCCAAGTCCACTACAGATCTGAAGTATTTACGGTTTTTAGCAGGTGCTTGATTATGGGTATTTTTGGGTACATTAATAGCACTCTCGGAAGCCTTAGCTTTAGACATAATTCATACTCCTTAAGGATTTCAGCGTTTTCTTGACTGGTTGAAAATAGCATAACATAGATTTGGGTACGCATGGGTACATAAAATATATAAAGTTTGTTTTAAATTCAGATTAATATAATTTTCTTATAACAATAAATAATAACCTTTTATTAATAATTTTAATGGCAACTATATTGTTATTAACAATTGGTTGACTGAATCGTTACTAATCCTCTAAACCTTTACTAACTATTATTAAATTATTGATTTGTACAGTAGCTTGTGAAAACGTACAAAGGTTTAACTATTATTATTTCAACACTCAAGCCTAATAAGCCCCCCACCCCCACATACCCCAAAGCCTAGCCTCAAGCCTCGACGTTAAACCTTTATAGGACAAGACTTTTAAAAACGCCAAGGCTTTATTTAGACCTGTCGAAGCTCAGATTTTAGCAACCAAGCCTCGATTAAATATATGCAAAAAATACAATTAATTCAGCTTTAATGTTAGTAAAGCTTTCCTTACTAACTTTTAAAGTTTCTCCAGGTCTTCTTAAAATCTAAGCATTTATGGTACAACTTTCCTTTAGTGCCTAGCCGACTAGATTGGCATCTAGGACAGCTATAAAGCTGTTTTTTTAGGTTAAAAATTGTCTCTTTTACCTTGTTTTTCTGATTTTCATCTGTTAATAAAATCGACTTATGTGAGTATTTTTGCTTATTAACACACTTTTCTACTAGTTTGTTTAGGCTGGCTTTGCCTACAGAGACACCTTGAATCAGACCTTTTTGAAAACCTAAATTGTAGGCATCGATAACATCTTGTTCTGTAAAGCCTGATTTCTCGGTAACTTGAGGAATCACTTTGTTGTACTTCGGTTCGTAAAAAGCTACTAACAAAGCTTCGGTCAATGTTAATTCGCTTTTATTCAGCTTTAACCAATGAATATTTGCGCTACTGCTGCATAACGTTTCACTGTAATGGTCAAATTTATTCCACCTTGCAAACAAGTTGTTGGCTTTACCGATGTAGACAAGCTCATCGTTTTCAATAACAAAGTAAATAACAGGTACTTGCGGCAGTGATGCTTTTTCGGAGATTGGTAAATACGGCAGAGTTAAATAGTTAAGCTCGATTAAAGATTGAATTAGACCAGCTTTCATTAAACATTCCTTTATGACATTTTCTATAAGTGTGTCTAATTGCAGTTCAACACACCTATCTGTTTAGATTTCTTAGACAGAGAATTTTTTGTTACAGGCTTTGCAAGCATATTGCTGTTTACCACTTGCTAACTTGCCTTTCTTGATGTGTTCATCGTGTCCGCAATGAGGGCAGAGAATAGATACATCCGGGTTTGCGGTAGCCAAATCAATCGCTAGTGACTCACGAATCAGACCTGCACCACTGCGAAGAATACCTTTGTGTGCTGAGGGAATCTCTAAGAACTCGTAGCGATCGCCCACAGCCAGCAACCCAATTCTGTAAGCGTTTTCATTGGGGATATCATTCGATTCATTGTTGAGCCTTCCCCACTCTGCAAACTTCTCATACTGCTTTTGAATTTCCCGCTTTTTAGTGAGTGACCAACCCAAATCGTTGTAGTGCTTGATAAGTTGTCCTATAGACCCTTCTAGACACAACATGGCACAATTGCTCATATCGTTCCAAGTCCAGTGGTTAGCTCCTACCTCACTGCACTGACCTATTAATATTTGTCGTTGCTTGGTGTGTCTAATGGCAGTCATTAGCGCTTTAGCATCTTCTTTATCTTTGTCATTGTGTTGCTTATCAAATTCATCAAATACACCCAAGACATAGTTATCGGTAAAAGCTGGTAGCTTATTCTGTCTACTTTTGTGGAGTTCTACAAACTTGCTGTAGGCTTTCCCCGCTTCCCGTGAATTGGTTGCTACCTTGGCGCAATACCAATAATCTTCGTCACTATCATCAACTGGGTCACTCAACCATATCTCCCAACCGGATAAGGTAAGGTAATGAGCTATCAAATTTTTAACTGCAATACCCTTGCCGTCACCAGTTGCGGCCATTACTCTCAATGTCGGTTTGCCTTTCTTAGTGTGGTCTGTGGCTACTAATAAGCGATCGCAGAACTGAGACGCTGGAATAAGACCAAGTTTATAGATGTCATCCTTGGTTGTATCTTTCTTTTTGGGATGACTGGTTTGAACTTCTAAAACCATGTGTCCGCCCCTAGTATTGTGCTTAAACTCTGGGGTGTTAATAGCTCCTGACACTTCTTTAAGCTTTTGCGGTGCGTCGTTGGCATTAAGCATGTCAGCACTGATAAATCTGCTGCCATTACGCCCGACATGAAACATCAGTTTATATCCGGTTTCGCTATCATCCCAGTCGATCCCATCTAGGACAATATGAGTACGGTAGTAATAATCAATAATCGCATTACCCACGCGGCTTTGTTCTACCGCTGCCGGGAAACGATGAGGCTTACTGGACTCCTCTAATCTGCCCTGTAACCATAAAATATTTTTCTGTAACTCCTCAATCTGCTCTACCTGGGTCAATCCCTCATCAACAATGCTCTTGAAATCCTCCCGATACCCAGTTACAACGCCATCTGCAACCTGGCCAAATTCTTGCTTGATTGCTTCAAAATTCTTGTTGTAAGTCAAGGCGATCGCCTGATTTTTAGCAAGCCATGCTGCGTTTAATTCCTCAAGCAAAATGTCATGCTCTTCCTTGAAAATTACCTCATCAAATTCTCTAGTCAGATAAGTCACTATCGCTTTATAGGCTTTTACCTTGAGAGTTGCGCCAGTAGAAATAATCTCGTGCTGCATAGCCAAAGACATTTCTATTAAATCTTTGGCATTAGTCTGACTAATTACGGTGTTGACTCTAGCTGCAAATAATCTCATGTAACTGTCGAACTCGTGTCTCAATGCCTCCCAGTCTTTTGGCAAGTTAGGGTAGCGTTTTGCCAAAGATGCGATTAATGCGTTTAACTGGGTTTGAAATTCTTGGAAAGAATCCTGCATTATTTCTGTGGCCGCTTCCCCATTAGCAGTTTGGAGAGATTTTATTTGAGTCTGATGATTGACTAATTCTTCTTTAAAATTCACCAGAATTAATTTTAATTGCTGTGTCTCTTGAGAGAGATTATTGTAAGCTACAGTTTGATCCACCAACAGAGCATCTTTACCCACTATTTCTGTCTTTTGGCGATCTACTAAATTTCGTTCCGCTTCCACATTTTTAGTTAATTTATTGATTTCATCTTGAAAAACACCTGCTCTGTTTTTCCAGCTGATTTCAGCCGAACCAGTAACAAACTCTGCTGCAACCAAACCGCCGACAGAAGCCGCAACAACCCAGTTTGCTAAGGGCTTGGCAGGTGTAAACCATAAAAGCACCCCTACAGTAGCGGCCCCAAAAGAAGAAAGAATTATGCTATTTCGCAAATCTTTAAAATCGCTCATTCTGCTACCTCTCCTTCTACTTCAATCGCCCCGATTTTGGCGTCTAATTGATATTTCGCTAGTTGAACCTGCTTAATCCGAGATTCGCCCAAGTTATATTTCTCATACCAAAAACGCTTACGTTGGTCGGTTTCGTTTCTCAACCCTTCCAATGTCACTTGCTCATGAGATAGTTTTTCTCGTGTCTGGTCAAGCTTAGTTAAACCGATTTCATACTGCACTTGAGCAGTTTCAAACTGAGTCAGCTTGGTATCTGTATTCACCCTAGAAGTGCCATAATCAATCGCAGCTTGAGTCATTTTTTCCGACTTAACCCCAGTCTTTAAGACATCAGTATTCAGGTCTAGATTCGCCCCAACGACTCTTAAGGTTTGGCGCTTTTCTTCAATGCTTTCAACAATGGCATCTGCTTCTAATTTCGATGTTCTTGGCAGTGTAGAACTATCTGCAAATAAATCCCCTGCTATAAATTGCTGAGGCTCAAATACTGGTAAAGATAAACCACCATAAGCATCATGGGTTTTGATGGTTTGAGAAGTTTTTCCAGTGGGAATTAAACCGACTGATTCAGCTACATTACCCAAGGAATTGCTTACAGTACTTACGGCTGTAGTTACGGTTTTAGCAGTATCCCCCACAGAAGAGGTGTTTTCAGCAATTTTCTGAGCAGTATCTTTTAATTGGCTAGCAGATTCACCACTAAATCTAGACTTTAATCGCTCTCTAGCCTTTTTATCAGCTGACCGTGCTGCTTTGGCTGTGGCTTTTTCCCCTGTAGGGTCTGTAATCGGATTTTTCTTTGGTGGCATAATGCTACAATCCTTTGTGTATTATCTCTGGCGGGATTTTACAAAGGCAAAGGGCGATCGCTTCGATAAGCGTCTTGTCGTTAGACATCGCCCTCCCCCTCAGAAAAGCCTCATCTGTGCTGCTTCGCTCGTAACCTCAGATCTAACTGGCATTCCAGGGACTTCGTAACAACGCCTCAGCAATTTCTGATGATTAAGCTTCAAATCAATCTTCTTCCTTTGGCCCCGTAGAGGGCGGAAAATATATTGAGGATGCGCTGTTGTGCCATCACTACACAAATAGTGGTAAAGTACACCATCTATTTGGTACGTTTTACCAGTACTAAGTGAGGTGGCACTGTGAACCAATTCCAAATCAATCACTGAAAGCCTCTAGTTTAGTTACAAAGAAAGGGAACAGGGAACAGGGAACAGAAAACAGGACACATTCTGTTCCCTAAAAAACTTTAGTTCTGGGTTTAAAGCCCAGTTTAAAAAAGGATGTTTTTCGAGATTGCGTAGCACGAAGAAAAACAGCGTCCAAGTTTTCAATCCCACCCCTTTTAAGGGTGGGTTTACCTGTTGCCTGTTTCCCGTTAAGAGTTCCCTCTGAAATCTATTTATGATTCAGACTGTGCCTGTAGTTCCCATCGAAGATATTCCAGCGCTTGGTCAGCATCGCCAATGGTCAGGTCTGGGTAATAATCTAAATTTTTGAAGCTGGAATGTTGCTGAATTTGAGTAATTGTTTCTTGAGCTTGATTGACAAGTTCAATCAATGTTTTATAAGAGGCAGGGGGCAGGGGGAGGGGACAGGGG
>NZ_JADEXR010000021.1 GCF_015206995.1 aff. Roholtiella sp. LEGE 12411
CCCCTCCCGTCCCCCTCCCCCGACATCCAGGGATTCATCTTCGATTTAGATGGTGTGCTCACAGATACGGCAGAATTCCACTACCTAGCTTGGCAGAGACTAGCAGATCAAGAAGGTATACCTTTTAATCGGCAGGCTAATGAAGCACTGCGAGGTATATCCCGTCATGCTTCCCTCATGCTGATAGTTGGAGATAGACCATATTCCGAAGCACAACTTGAAGAGATGATGGAGCGCAAGAACCGCTATTATGTGGACTTAATCCAAAATATGACGTCTAGAGATTTGTCACTAGGAGCGATTGAACTTTTGAATGAACTGCGGCAAGCTGGTATTAAGATAGCTATTGGCTCAGCTAGTAAAAATGCTCACACAGTAGTAGAGCGATTAGGCATTGCCGACAAAATAGATGCGATCGCTGACGGTTATAGTGTACAGAAACCTAAGCCAGCACCCGATCTATTTCTACACGCTGCCAACTTGCTAGGACTCGCACCAGCGCAATGTGTAGTCGTAGAAGATGCAACAGCAGGGGTTGAGGCTGCTTTAGCCGCAGGTATGTTGACGGTAGGACTCGGCCCAACTGAACGAGTTGGCTCAGCTCATATTGTTCTGCCTAGCCTAGCAGGCATCAAATGGACAGACCTGAAAGCTAAATTGAATAGTATTGCTACACAAAAAAAATAACAATCGCATTATAAGAACTAATCTGTAGCAGTGCTAAATCATTTGTGAAAATTATCTTGTTCTGTTACCTATCCCACCGCGAGGGCGAAGCAAAAATTGCTCTTGATGTGGCAATGTTGCTAAAACAAAGATAAGAGTATTAATTATATAGAGTTAGAAAATATGTACATCCAAATTAAACCAGAACTAGAGCAATTTATTCAGGCACAGCTGGCAAGTGGTAGATTTGCTAATGCAGATGATGTCATCAATGAAGCCTTTAAACTGCTACAGGAAAGAGAACAGTGAATGGAAGAATTACGGCAAAAAATTGCTGTGGGAACTGAACAAATTGCTAAGGGACAAGTAACTGATGGCGAAGTTGTATTTGCCAGATTCCAGGAAAAAATTCGTCAAATTGCTGAGGAGTCATCTGGATGAGCAATTATTCATTTTCAGATGGAGCAGTTCAAGATTTAGATGAAATTTGTGAATATATTGCTCGGAGTAACCCAAAAGCAGCTAGTAAGCTTTTTGATGACATTCGCTAAAAGTGTAAATTAGTAGCTAGTTTTCCCAAGATGGGGAAAAGTTATGGAAGGCTTGTACCGAATCTGCGCGGTTTTGTTGTGGATGATTACGTTATATTTTACTATCCTCTAGAAGACGGAATTAGTGTTACTCGTGTTGCTAGTGGTGATCGAGATTTAGAATCTTTGTTTGCAGATGCAGATGAATAATAAAACCTGTAGCCAGTGAATATTGATTGATTTTTATTTGAGATCTGATGTGAATTGCACTCTTACAAGGAATTAAAATACTTACTTTAGTACTAAAAATGAGGAACTGCCTCAAATTTCAAAAATAACTATTTATAAAAAAAAGTATTGTTAAATGGGGTGGCGTGTAACGGAATACGACTACACCCGGCTGAAACTGTTTTTCATCGATTTACACTGCGAATGGCATACAGATTTGGCAGATTTTTGGAATAAACGCCAAAAATTTCACAGTAATTTCATTTTGATATGACAAACTAATTATGAAGGCAGTCCTATGAATATGAAAAACTTGCTGTCTTTCCTTCATAGCTGGTGATTTTAAGAGAATGAAAATGCCAGCTAATAGCCGTTACTTTAGTTGCTCCGTACTCAAGGAAATTCCTGATAATGCATAGCCCTGAACGTTCCCAAGCATTTATGATGCTCCGTTGTGTTTCTGGAGGATTCCTGAGCCTGATTCTAGTAACGATGAGCGTACCAGTTCTAGCTGGCGGTGGGCATAGTCACGGTGAGCCAGCCTTTAATACCGAAGCTGGTCAAGCTGCTGGTAAAGTTCAGATTGATGCCAAAACTGCACAAAGGCTAAACATAAAAGTCGAGCCTGTTACCAGACAGCGACTGGCTATCAGCATTAAAACTACCGGACAGATTGAAAACTTGCCGAGTAAACAAGTAGAGGTAACTACGCCAATTTCAGGGGCGAAAGTTGTTGAGTTGCTCGTAGAACCTGGAGTATTTGTGAAAGCAGGTCAACCCGTTGCTGTGTTATCCAGCCCCGATTTGGTAGAACTACGCGTTAACTCCCAGGAAAAACGGGCAGAGGCTCAAGGAGATTTACAGCAAGCTCAAGCCGACTTAAAACTAGCTCAACAAAACTATCAACGATACTCACAAATAGCTGCCGCAGAGATTGCACAAGCACAAAGTCAGGTAGCTTATGCTCAGGAAAAGTATAGCAAAGATCAGCAGTTAGCTGATGCAGGCGCTCTTGCACGTCGCAATGCTTTAGAGTCCGAAACTCAGCTAGCTCAGGCCAAAGCTCAATTGACTACAGCAGCCAGCCGCCGCGATGTTATCCAAGCGGAAGCTCAACTTAAACGCGCTCAGTCATCTGTCCAGGTAGCTCAGTCCCGCCTGCAACTTAGCAATACCACCTATGAAACTCGCTTGCAACAACTTGGGACAAGAGCGAATGCTAAAGGACTGGTGACAATGACGGCTCCTATTTCTGGCAGGATTGCCAACCGCGAAGTTACTCTCGGTCAAACATTTCAGGACGCAGGTGGGAAGCTGATGACGATTGTTAATGACAGGCGCGTTTTTGCCACAGCGAATATTTATGAAAAAGATCTGAATTTGGTGCGCCAAAATCAGCAAGTACGAGTAAAAGCTACTGGCACTAATCGTACTTTTACCGGAAAAATTGCCGTGATTGGATCGGTGGTACAAGGAGAAACGCGAGTTGTCCCTGTGAAAGCAGAAGTTGATAACTCTAGCAGTCAATTAAAACCAGGGATGTTTGCCCAACTGGAGGTGCTAACAGACCAAACCACAAAATCTCTTTTGGCAATTCCTAGTGATGCGGTGGTGGAAGCCAATGGTAAAAATATAGTTTTCGTACAAAATGGCGATGGTTATGAAGCGGTGGAAGTAACGCTAGGTAAAACTTCTGGGGATATGGTGGAGGTAGAAAATGGTCTGTTTGATGGCGATCGCATAGTTACTAACAATGCTGTTCTCGTTTACGGTCAATCTCTGCGTACCCCAAACAAAGCTCTCTTAGATGAACATACTGATGAGGATCAAGTAAATAATAGCATTTCTTTGCCTAACGGAATGTCATTACCTTTGTTATTGGGTTTAGGAGCATCTGGAGTATTAGCGATCGCAGCAGCAGCTTATTGGGCTGGTCGTCGCACCCAAAGAAATTTAGTGCCAGCAATTGAAGGTTTTATCTATGACCATAAATCAGATCATTCATCATTAAATCACAACAATCATCTTCTGGAATCAGAATTTAAAAAATCGGATTCTATTGAAGTTCACGAAGATAATTCTCACAAAAATTAACTTAACACCAAAAAATAAGTATTCTTCTGGGGAGACAGGAGTAATCAATCCACAATTTAAAATCCCAAATTAGTAAATGCTAAATACTATTCTTAAATGGTCAATTGCTCAACGTTGGCTAGTTGTCATCAGCTCGATTATTATCAGCATTTGGGCAGTGCAAACCATAAAGCAAATGCCCCTAGATGTCTTTCCTAGCTTTGCTCCTCCCCAAGTCGAAATTCAGACAGAAGCCCCTGGATTGGCTCCCGAAGAAGTCGAGGCGCTAATTACACTCCGCATTGAAAGTGCTATTAATGGTACCCCAGGAGTCACCACAGTTCGTTCCGCCTCAGCCGTTGGGCTTTCTTCGGTCAAAGTTGTCTTTGATTGGGGAACTGATATTTATAAAGCTAGGCAACTGGTAACAGAAAGAGTGCAGCAAGCTGCTGGTAGTTTGCCAAATGGTATAGCTCCCCCAGAGATTACCCCGATTAGTTCACCTTTAGGAGCAACAATTAGTTACGCCTTCACCGCACAAACAACTCCTCTAATGGAGGTGCGACGGATCATCGATTGGCAAGTTACTAATCGTCTTTTAGCTGTGCCTGGAGTCAGCCAAGTCTTTGTATTAGGTGGAGATATCCGCGAGTATCAGGTGCTAGTCGATCCAGCCAAGCTAAAAGCTTTTGATGTATCTTTGCAGCAAGTTTCACAGGCATCTGCTGGTGCTAATGTCAACGCTCCTGGTGGATTTCTGATTAAATCAAATCAGGAAATCTTAATTCGTGGTGTTGGGCGCATCGAATCAATTGAACAACTGAAAAAATCAGTAATTACCCAACGTAATGGTACGCCAGTTCTGCTAGAAAATGTTGCTGATGTACAAATAGGTGCAGCATTTAAGCGAGGTGATGCCAGTTTTAACGGACAGAAAGCTGTGATTGTTTTAGTTAACAAACAACCACTAGCGGACACTCCAACAGTCACCCGCAAAATAGAAGCAGCAATAGAGGAAATTAAGCCTAGTTTACCCAAGGATGTAAAATTTGCAGTTACTTTCCGCCAGGAAGATTTTATTGAGTCATCCGTCAAAAACGTCGAAGAATCTCTGCGCGATGGAGGCATTATCGTTGGTGTAATTTTGATTTTGTTTTTGATGAATTGGCGCACAATTATTATTAGCCTGAGTGCGCTTCCCTTATCTCTACTGATGGGTCTTTTATTCCTAGATTGGTTGGGAGAGGGTATAAATACCATGACTTTGGGAGGGTTGGCAGTTGCCATTGGTTCGGCGGTAGATGATGCAATTGTAGACGTAGAAAATGTCTACCGTTGCTTGCGAGAAAACCGCCTGGCTGGCGACCCTGTACCACAGATGAAGATCATCCTGGAAGCCTCCAACGAAGTGCGAGCTAGTGTGCTGTTTTCTTCAATAATTATTGCGGTAGTGTTTGCACCTATTTTTACACTTACAGGTGTGGAAGGTCGCATTTTTACACCTATGGGTTTGGCTTATCTGCTAACAGTTTTCGCCTCTACCGTGGTTGCTTTTACTGTAACTCCAGCGTTATGTGCCTTATTACTGGTTAATTGTCCATTACCGCCAGAAGAACCATTTGTTGCTCGTCTAAGTAAACGACTATACCAACCAATTTTGCAGTTTTCTATCCGCCGTCCTCAAATTGTTTTAGTAGCTGCGATCGCTTCTTTGGTGACTTCTCTAATTGTTTTTCCCAGCTTGGGACGAATTTTCTTACCTGAGTTTCAAGAAAGGTCATTAATTATTGCGGCGAATCTTGTACCAGGGGTATCTCTAGATACTACTACACAAGCCGGTTTAGCAATTCAAGATGCGCTGAAAGGTGACAAAAGGCTGGATTCGGTTCAGGTACGCGCCGGGATGACACCGGGAGATTCCGATATTTTAAGTGTTGACTTTGCACACATAGATGTGGAAATCAGTCCAGAAGGAATGAAAGAACGGGAAAAAACCCTTGAGTGGTTGCGAGAAGAGTTTGCTAAATTACCGGGTGTGGCTGCGAATGTCGGCGGTTTTATTTCTCACCGCATGGATGAAGTTTTATCGGGGGTAAGGAGTGCGATCGCTGTCAAAATCTTTGGCCCCGATTTAGATGAATTACGCACTCTCGCCAGTCAAATTCAGACAACGATCAGTAGCGTTGCGGGAGTCGTAGATTTGCAAACAGAACCCCAAGTACCGATAAAACAACTACAAATTAAGTTTGACCGAGAAGCGGCAGCTCGTTATGGACTATCAGTAGGAGAAATATCAGAAACTATCGAAACAGCTTTGAATGGTCGAGTTGTGTCTCAAGTCCTAGAAAAACAACAAGTATTTGACCTTTTGGTTTGGTTAAAAGCAAGCGATCGCGCTGATATAGACACCATCAGTAATTTACTGATAGATACTCCTAGCAAACAAAAAATTCCCTTAGCTCAAGTTGCCAAAATTGAATACGGCTCAGGGCCAAATACAATTAATCGTGAGAATGTTTCTCGACGAATTATAGTCTCTGCAAATGCAACTGGACGTGACTTAAAATCTGTGATTACTGATATTCGGGCGAAGATTAAACAACAGGTACAGATTCCCTCTGGATACTTTATCGAGTATGGCGGTCAATTTGAATCGGAAGAAAGAGCAAGTCAAAATTTAACGCTGTTCAGTACCTTAGCTCTTGTTGTAATTGCCGTGTTAATGTACTTTGCTGTTAAATCAATTCCTTCCATGCTAATGATTATGGTTAACTTACCTCTAGCATTGGTGGGGGGAATCTTTTCGATTGCTTTAGTAGGTGGTGTTGTTTCTGTAGCTTCCCTTGTGGGCTTCATCACTTTGTTTGGAGTAGCTGTGCGAAACGGACTGCTGTTAGTAGAAAACTACAATTCTAAAATAGCTACAGGAATGCCTTTGCATGAAGTACTGGTATTAGGTTCTCAAGAACGTCTTGGTGCTATTTTGATGACTGCTTTGACATCAGCTTTGGGTATGGCTCCCTTAGTAATTGGCATTGGCCCTGGGAAGGAGATTTTGCAGCCATTAGCAGTTGTAGTGTTAGGCGGATTGTTCACTTCTACGGCATTAACTTTGATAGTTTTACCAGCCTTATATTCCCTATTTAGTAGGTTTGTAATACCAAAAAATATCTCAAACGCAATGCCAAAGAACGTTGTGGAAACAAGAGTTTAAAACCAGGAGCAAAATCATGAATTCATTGAAATTAGTTTTGATTACTTTAAGTGGAACTATCCTGATTTTATTTAGCGGCTGTGCCAACAAGGAAGAAGAAAACAACAGTCAAAATCTAGCAAAGCCAAGTGTAAACAATGTTGCTAAAACTGATCAAAGTTCTGAGAAATTAAACGGAAACCCTGCTGATAAAAAACATTCTCATAACCAAGGGCATAGTGGTCAAGTTGTTAATTTGGGAAAATATCATTTAGAGTTTAAACCAGATATAGAAAAAGATGGCACTCATTTAGATGTGGCTCTGCATGGCGAACAAGATAAGGAAATTACTGATGCCAAACTTACCGCTCAAATTCAGTTACCCGATGGTACTAAAAAAACTCTAGAAATTCCTTATAAGTCTGAGGAGGATCAATATGCGGCTTTGCTCCCTGAAACAGCTACAGGAGAATATAAAGTTGTCATCCAAACTGATGTTAATGGCGAAAAACTAAACGGTCGTTTTAGCTTTAATAGAGCCGCTCAAGAATAAAACACATCTGGTGTTGCTGTTATTGGAGGTCATTTAACAATGGATTTTATATATGTAGAAACGTTGCAATGCAACGTTTCTACACAGTTTATCGGTCGTGCGAAATATTTTATCTTCATTGTATTGCTGCATAACATGATGCTTAGGCTAAAGATGTAACACACCCTACTTTAGCTAAAGTTGGTCAAGAGTAATAACGGTAATATCACTCTTAGGAATTTTTATTAAAAAGATTACCTAAAAATCTATGTAAATTCCTAGTTTGAACTGTATTTTCATAGTAAAATTATTAGGAAATTATGAAAAGAAACTAAAAATCGAAATAGATATAATTATTTCTGAACTTTGTAAAAATCTACTGTAACAGCATCAAATTTCATCCTAATTTCATCTCCTTCTGTCAAACTGATGGAATCAAAGCATCATTTGCCGAAAATGATTCTGATGTTTGGTTGATTGTCCTAGTTGATTATTGAGAGGAGTGAGATGAAAATCACACTAATTTATGCAGCTGTTATATCTTTAGCACTGTCAGCTTCAGTACCTGTTACTTACGCAAATACTATAAAACAAGCTGGTAACTTTCCTCGTGTTGTTAGCTTTGAAGAATTTCCTCAAGGTATTCGCCACTGGAAAAATATTAGACATACATTCCAGATAGAAATTCCTCAACAAAGCAAAGCTCTTTCGCAATTAATTATCGACATTCCATCTAATTTAACTGTCAGCAATGACATTAATATATTTGACCAATCCGATAAAAAAATCACTGTAGATGTATCCATCAATGGCAAGAAAGTTATATTAGGATTTCCCGAACCTATTGCTCCTGGAACGATGCTCACTATTGAGATGAAAAATGTCAAAAAATCATCGGTAACTAATGGTAATAAACTATACAAATTTTTTGGTAAGTTTATTGACATTAATACGGAAATACCCATTGGTATAGTTCGACTTCGTGTTTATTAATGCACCAATTTCAAGGGTATAGCTGCTTTTTATGAAAGTTCTGTTAGTTGAAGATGAGCCAGATTTAGGGTCATCAATTAAGCTAAAATTGAGTAAAGAAAGATATATTGTTGACTGGGTTTTGGATGGGACTGAAGCCTGGAGATATTTAGAATACGATGAGGCGGAGTATACACTAGCAATTTTTGATTGGTTACTTCCAGGGATATCGGGTTTAGAATTGCTGCGTAGGTTACGGGTTCGGGGTAAGTCTTTACCTGTATTACTATTAACAGCTAGAGACAGCATGGCAGATAAGGTGGCTGGGCTAGATGCGGGTGCAGATGACTACTTGGTTAAGCCGTTTGGCATGGCAGAACTGCTGGCGCGACTACGAGCATTGCAAAGGCGATCGCCCCAGTTTCAGCCGCCACAACTTCGAGTTGGTAATCTGATGTTAGACTATGGTAGTTGTACAGTTTTCCGTCAGCAACTTAATGGTGATGGCCACGCGATCTATTTAACAAAGAAGGAATTTCATCTGCTGGAATACTTCATGAAACGTCCTAACCAGATTGTTACTCGTGAGCAACTTTTGAGTCATCTTTATACCCTCAATGCAGAGCGTGTTAGTAATGTGGTGGCAGCTCAAATCAGACTATTGCGACGCAAATTGTCGGAGCATGGTTGTGATGGTTTAATCGAAACTGTCCCCAGTATGGGCTATCGTTTCCATCCAAGCAATGCAGATTCGACTATTTAGTAAAACTCGCCGACAACTAGCTCTCTGGTATGCGATGGTTATGGGTCTAATTCTGACCTTATGTGGTTTAGCTGTTTATAAGGTAATCATTGACGCTTACTTGGTTTCCATCAACCGAGAACTTGAATCTGTGACAGGCACGCTGCATAATGTGATTGAACCGACTCTCAAACAGCCTGGTCGCGCAGAGCCAGTTTTACAGCAGGTTTTACCGAATATTTGTTTAATCGAGTCCGGCTGTCCCACCCCAAAAATCTTTAATCACAGCCAAAACAATCATGCGGAACATGGCATTTTTAGTATTGTCTACAAAGATCAGCAATATTACATCCGTTTTATAGACAATTCCAGACGCTTAATTGCAGTGTCTGGTTTGCAGCCTCATGAATTACCCCCGACTGTGCGACCAGAAGTATGGCAAACTGTTAAAGCTCCTGATGGCCATCGCTATAGTCAAAAATCTTTGCTGCTCCACACTCGAAACAATCAGATTTGGGGTTCTATACAGGTGGGGCGAAGTCTCAAGGATCTTGATAGTCGTCTCACAGCTTTGAAGTTCATTCTAGGGCTAGGATTACCGATTACTGTACTTCTAGTTGGTGGTTCTAGTTGGTGGCTGGCGGGATTGGCAATCCAACCGATTAACCAATCTTACAAACAAATGCAACAGTTTACATCTGATGCTTCCCATGAGTTGCGTACTCCTTTGGCGGCGATTAATGCAACTGTTGAAACTGTACTCGATGTGGAGCATCTACCTGAGCAAGAAGCGCGAGATACCTTGGCATCTATTAAGCGTCAGAACTATCGCCTTGCTGAACTAGTTCAGGATCTACTGCTGCTTTCCCGATTGGATCAGCAAATGCAGGCTACACAATGGCTACCTTGCTGTCTCAACGTTTTAATTAATGACCTGATAGAAGAGTTCTCAGCATTAGCCAGTGCAGCTGATTTGACACTGACATCTTCAGTGCTATGCCAGCAGCTGCTTTATGTCATAGGAGACGAAGACCAGCTTCTACGTCTATTTTATAATTTAATTGCCAATGCCATTCAATACACCCCAGCAGGCGGTTATGTAACTGTCATCCTTAAACGCAACAACAATCATGCTCTAATTGAAGTGAAAGATACGGGTATTGGAGTTTCGCCCCATGAACAAAAGCGGATTTTTGGCCGTTTTTATCGCGTGAATAGCGATCGCTCACGTCAGACAGGTGGATCTGGATTGGGACTGGCGATCGCGACTGCAATTGTTCAAACTCACGGCGGTAGCCTCCACATCCAAAGCCAACTTGGTAAAGGTAGCACCTTCATCGTGAGATTGTCTTTGACAGTTAGACCTAAAATTAACAGCAGTTACTCAACCTAGCCACCCTAAGTCTGAATCCGGGCTAAACCAAGCGAAACTTCTTGATGGTAGAATACAATCATGAGGCTTGAGGATTTTTGCCTATGCGATCGCTATTTACCAAACATGACGCTCGTTGCAACCCTCGTTCACCGCTACCATTACGCCTCTGGGTGAGATAAAAATTAAAAAAAATATTTGCTTCGATTGCTAAAAGTCCTTACACTAGTACCAGCTAATTAGCAAAAACTTAACTGTTCTATTTCCTTTGGCAGTAGCTGAAGAAAACTGAAGTAGTGAACTCATAGCTTTAGGTGTGAATTTAAAATGTTACGCCCGTGGTAATCTCTAACAAATCAGAATATGCACTTCTAGCCCTGTTGGAGTTGGCAACCTGCTACGCTAGCGGTGAATCCCTACAAATTCGAGAAATAGCGGTATTACAAGATATCCCGAACCGCTATTTAGAACAACTTCTAGCAACATTAAGGCGTCAAGGCTTGATTAAGAGTATACGCGGAGCCAAAGGTGGCTACGTCCTGGCACGAGATCCGCGGACAATTACAGTCTTGGATGCTTTTAACTGCATGGAAGGAGCAGACGTTCCTGTTTCTACTTGTGAGCCAAATGTCAACACAGTAGAAAGCGAAGTGATTCAAGAAGTTTGGCAAGAAGCCCGTCAAGCTGCTAATGCCGTGTTGCAAAAATATACACTCCAAGACCTTTGTGAACGACGGGCAATCCGAAAACACAAAGAATTGATGTATTACATTTAAAGTACTGGGTACTGGGTACTGGGTACTGGGTACTGGGGACTTAGGTGAAGTGACAACTGAGAAACTAAACCCTAACACCCTGGTGCAAGGTTAAAAGTTGACTATTTAATGGCTTATTTACACGCTATCTGTAGTAAGGTGCGTCTCTCTTTAAAAAAGTTGTTATTAACAACAGCTTGGCGGTTTACTAGACAAACTATATAAGAATTATCTAGCAACTGTAATGCACCTATTAATAATTCATTAGAATCTAATAATTTCCTACATAAATCATCTTGATGTATTATGCAAATTTTGTAATCTAGAGATTTCATAAATGAGTTAGATACCATTCCTTTAAATAACTCTTCAATTTCACTCTTGTATCTATAAAACGAGCTTTCAGTACTTTCATCTTTTTTGTTCAAGATGATTGCATAATCTCCGGAAATATCTCCATTTTCCTCAACAATTATATTTTCAGCAAAAATAGAAGATAAATTTAAATTTGAATTCAACAAACAATACAGTTCATCCTGCTTTTCATGGATAACTATGGCAGAAGTACAGACACCTAATATTCCAGATTTATAATGCCCAATGCCCAATGCCCAATGCCCAATGCCCAATGCCCAATGCCCAATCCCTTTTACATTTGGGTTAATGCGATAATTTCTTCAAAACAGAAGTGGTCAACGAGATCACTCAGCGCCTTGATGAGGCGATCGTGCGGCTCAGGGATTTGCTCAATTAGCATAATAATTTCCCTGGCATTAATTCGCAGCGCCGCCTGATGCAGTTGGTTGATCCAGTTGCTTGGCATTACGCCCAAGTCTGCAACCGTTAGCACAGGCGTCAAGGATGAACCATTAGCAAGCCAAGATGCTCCTTTACTATCTTCCTGATTGTCCGCGTCGGCATAAACATAGCGAACGCCCAAGTATTCAGCCATTTTTTCAAAAATCACAGTCGTCCGAAACGGCTTACGCACAAAGTCATCAAAGCCCACAGACAGGGCTGTAAGACGGTCTTCCTCAAATGCGCTTCCGGTTAACGCGATGATCACCGGGGCTTGAGAGCCTACGGCTTTGATTTGTTGGGTTGCCTCAAATCCGTTCATAATTGGCATTCGGAGATCCATCCAGATCAAGTTAGGCGACCAGCTTTGCCAAAGGGCGATCGCTTCTTGACCGTTGACCGCCTCCCGCACCTCAAAGCCAATGGGAGTCAACAACTCAACCAGAAGCTGCCGATTTTCTAATTTATCCTCGACAATCAAAATGCGATAAGTGGGTTGTCCCTTTTCTAAACCAATCACTTGCCGACTCAGTGCAGATGTTGGCAAGGTATCTAAAATCACTGCACGAGTTTGGATATTAAATGTAAAAATCGAGCCATTTCCTAATGTGCTATTCACCGTTATATCTCCACCCATCAGGCGGACAAATCGCTGGCTGATGGGTAATCCGAGTCCAGTACCTTCCTGGGCTTTTTGCCCCGCCTCCGTTTGCACAAATGGCTCAAATAGGCGATTAAAGTCCGAGTCAGCAATGCCGCAACCTGTATCTTCGACGCTGAAGCAAAGGGTAATGGGATGATCGGGCGTAATAGTTTGGCTAAGAGCTTCCACCCGCAGTGTCACTCCACCCACCTGGGTAAACTTAATTGCGTTTCCTAGCAGATTAACCAGAACCTGGCGTAATTTACTCTCATCGGCACAAATATATTGCGGAATTGTGTGCGATCGCTCAAAAATTAGTTCTAACCCTCTTGAGCGGGCTTTGAGAGCAAACATCTGTTGGAGTCGATCGAGAAGTCCGTAGAGATCAAAATTTGTTTCGTTGAGGGTGATTCGACCCGCTTCAATTTTGGACATTTCTAATACATCATTGATTAAGGTCAGCAGGTCTTCGCCACTGCGATTGATGGTATCCAAGTATTCTTGCTGCTGGGAATTGAGCGTTCTATTCCGCAGCATCAATTGGGTAAAGCCGAGGATGATGTTAAGAGGAGTCCGCAGTTCATGGCTCATGTTAGAGAGAAACTGGCTTTTGGCAAGGTTGGCAGCATCTGCGGTTTCTTTAGCTTTCTTCAGCGCAGCTTCGGTTTTTTTGAGCTTGGTGATATCACGAGCCACCCAAAGCACTGTCCGGTCAGACAACGGCGAGACACTAGCTAAAAACCAAGTTTCTCGATTCTTAATCGATAAGTGGTATTCAACAAAAACATTCTTGCGAGTTCCATCAGGGTTTCTGGGTTCCTCCCTCAGATGCAACGCTTGCTGAATGGCATCGAATATCAAATTTGCAACCGCTTCAGGTAAAACTTCATGAACTGTTTTGTTAATGCGATCTATATCAGGTTTGTAAGCAAAGGATTGCGTTTGCACATACTTCGTTTGCACATATTTTAGATAACGACCCTCGGCATCAAAAACCACTACCATGTCGGTCATGGCTGCAAACATTAACCGGAGTTCTGCTTCGGATGTTTTTAGTGCTGCTTCGACTTTTTGACGACCCCTTCGGGCAGCTTCGCTAACACGAATTTCCCGCTGAAGTTGGGCATTTTTCTCGCCAAGTTCTGTGGTGCGTTGCGTGACTCGGCTTTCTAATTCCTCGTTGGTTCGTGCTAGGGCTAAAAAGGATTCACGCAATTGTTGCGCCATTTGGTTAAAAGACTGGGCCAAAGAGTTTAGCTCGGTTGTACTGTTTACAGAAACTCTTTGGTCTAAGTTTCCTACTGCGATCGCTTTTGCTGCGCTCCCCAATCGTAGAATTGGCTGCGTAATCCAGCGAGCTGTCAAAATGCCCAATCCAGTTGCCAGTCCAAACGCCGCCAGACAAAGCACAATTGTTGTGCGAGTATTCGCATTGATTTGATCCATAAAATCCCGTTCGGGGACGACGACGATGATCAGCCAGTCCAACCCCTGATCATTCTTCATTGGCACAACCTGCAAAAATTGCCGTTGACCTTTAATATCAAATTCCAGTTGTTGTTTTTTAGTAATCTGGGTTAAGTTGCCGAAGCGTTGCAGCAAATATTTGGCGGTGCGTTGCGTCAAAGTATCATTGCTGGCTGTCGCCTTGACTCGGATGGGATTCTGCGCTGTAATAGGCGCTGTCGGATTTTCAATCATGTAAGGTTGTTGCGTAGCGGAACTGCCAACTAGCAATCCCGTACGGCGTTCAAGAATGAACGTTTCGCCCGATCGCCCTATTTTCAGACTCTGCAAAAATTGACTAATCCCAGTGAGTGAAAAATCTACGGCCGCAACGCCTAGCAGAGTACCGCGATCGTCATAAATCGGCAAGCTGGCATTCAACACATATTTGGGCGTGGCAAACAATTTATAAATTCCACCCCAGTTCGCTGTTTTGGACTTGACTGCTGATTGATACCAAGGACGAGTCCGGGGATCGTAATTGGGCTTGGATCTTAAGAGTTTAGTGTAATGTCCTGGCCGGTCTGCGGCATAAATCCGTATATCATGCCCCATCGACTCCGTGGAAACTTTCACTTGAAAGCGACCATCATCTGCTCTTTCTACCGCAACATGTTCTCGATATTCTGACCCAACGTAAACTGCTGTCACCGTATCAAATGTTTCAAGTTGATACCAAAGGTGTCGTTCTAATGCTGATAAATCTTGGACATTAACTTCACCCAGCCGGATCGCATTAGCATTCAATTGATTGATTTTATGAGGCGTTTCAACATAGGTTTGAAGGTACTGCTGAATTCGGCTCGTGATTTCACTTCGGAGTTGAATTGCTACCTCATTGACTGCTCGTTGTCCATTGTGAATTGATAGCCAGCCAGTTAACCCCACGGCTAGAGAAATTTGCATTATGAACGGCACCACAAGAATGTGAAGCAACGACATACTTTTAGCAAGCTTTAAAACCTGATGGGTGAGAGGACGCATGTCCGAAGTCCTTAAATTAAACAGCAATGCTAGGGTGCTAATGCTAACCTAGAAGCTTTCCAATTTTAGTGAAGCTTATTAGCATAATATATAAAATGATCAATCTGAAATAAAATTATCCTCATGGATAATAATCAAGTAAGAAAACATCATAAAATAATGTAAGAACTTAATTTTTTAATCGCCGTAAAGGTTATTAATAGAGGAAAAATCCATGTTTTTTGATGTTGTTATTTGCTTGCTAATTGCTGCTCAAAAATTATTTTAAGAAGGGAGACAGAAATAAAAGTATCCACATTAATAAATGTAAATTAGTTATTTTGAAAATTCTCTTAGCCCTTTGATTAGCTCCTTGAGAAGTATGGAATTTAACCAATCAGCCAAGGGAGATATTATCATTGTTGACGACACTCTAGATAACCTCCGCCTCCTATCAGCAATGCTTACCGAGCGAGGATACGAAGTTCGGAGTGTCACCAATGGTTCGATCGCGTTGATCGGTATACACGCTCAACCACCAGATTTAGTTCTGCTGGACATCAATATGCCCGGAATGAACGGTTATGAGGTATGTCAGCGCCTCAAGTCTAATCCCCAAACCCAGGAGATTCCGGTCATTTTTATTAGCGCTTTGAATGAGGTATTCGATAAAGTAAAAGCTTTCTCAGTTGGAGGCGTTGATTTTATCAACAAACCTTTTCAGATTGAGGAGGTTATGGCTCGCATCGAGCATCAACTAAAACTTTGCCGCTTACAACTCCAACTCCAGGAGCAAAATCGTCGCTTGCAGCAGACAGAAGCAGAACTAAGGCGATCGCTTGAGCAAGAACGCGCACTAAATCAACGCATTGAGGAAATGGCGGCTCTAGAAGAACGCAATCGGATTGCGCGTGATATCCACGACTCGCTGGGACATTCCCTTGTAGCGCTGAATGTCCAAATGGAAACAGTGCTCACACTTTGGCAAGTTGATCCTAATCGAGCGCGATCGTTTTTAGTAGAGGCGAAAAAACTGGGTTCCGAAGCTCTGCAAGCAGTGCGGGAATCAGTTTCCGCCATTCGCTCCGACCCACTCCACGGACAATTAATCGGAGGTGCGATCGCTAACCTTGCAGAGGAATTCTATCACCTCACCGATATCTTACCAGAGTGCCAAATTGATTTATCACAACCGCTTTCCGACTCGGTGAATCATGTAGTGTATCGGATTATCCAGGAAGGGCTAACCAACATTTATAAACATGCCAAAGCCACGAGCGTTCAGATTAAAATTCAAACAACGGCTACAGGTTTATCGCTGATACTCCAAGACAACGGTCAAGGCTTTCAATCAGATCAAGCCGTGGCAGGATACGGACTCCAAGGAATGCAAGAACGAACAGCTACGGTAGGCGGACAGCTACAAATTGTCAGTAAACTAGGCGCTGGTTGTCGAATTCTCGCTAACTTTCCCAGGGAGCGCTAAGGAAGTGGGGAACCTGATACTGTAGAGAGTCAAATGAAATCCAGACAGATGCTTAACTAACCAAGCTTTCAATTGCTTCTAATAATTTAGTCAGCCCACCAATTTATCACAAAATTTTTTACCAGAAATCTATTAATGTCAATTTTTCGTACATCTAGATAACGGTTCTTCACAAGGACATGCACAATTAAAAGTAGTCAAAGTGCGATGTCTTCTCTGCGAGACCAGGGTGAACGACGGGCTGCGCCTAAGCTGCAACTAGTTGATATTTATCGCCTCTTACCCCAAATGGTGATATTTACGCCGTCAAAACCACTTCCCATAGAGCATCTGTATCGATCCATGTCTTAGGTAATGATACTGGCTATATTTGATGTCATCAATTCATCCGAGAATCCGAAAGCGTTAAATCGTTTCGTTCTGGATATTCTAACGCTACCTTGCAAATGAGAGAAGGAAAAAGAACATGTTCAAATTCGATAGACTGCAACCCCCCGTTTTTGAGCAAGTTGAAGAAGAACGCCTGCACCGCAAACAACGTCTAGCCGCTGCCTTTCGCCTGTTTGGTCGGTTTGGATTTAGTGAGGGGATAGCAGGTCATATTACAGTTCGCGATCCGGAATTTACAGACCATTTTTGGGTGAATCCGTTAGGAAAGTACTTCGGGCATGTCTGTGTGTCTGACCTACTATTAGTTAATAAAGAAGGTGAAGTTGTCAAAGGTGATCCTCTTGTAAATCAAGCTGCCTTTGCCATCCATTCCCAGATTCATCAGGCTCGACCCGATATTATCGCCGCAGCACATGCTCATTCAATTTATGGTAAAGCCTGGTCTAGCTTGGGTCGCCTGCTTGATCCTCTTACACAAGATTCTTGTGCTTTTTACGAAGACCATGCCTTGTTCCATGACTGTACAGATGTTGTGTTAGATACCTGCGAAGGCAAGGAAATTGCTGAAGCTTTGAGCCAGAACAAAGCAATAATTCTGCGTAACCACGGTATTCTGACTGTAGGATACACAGTGGACGAAGCTGCTTGGTGGTACATTAGCTTAGAGCAATCGTGTCAAGCGCAACTTCTAGCAGAAGCCGCAGGTAGACCCAGCGTGATCAAACACGAAACAGCCCGTTTAACACACAGCCAAGTGGGAGCACCTTCAGGCGGGTGGTTCAGTTTTCAGCCACTTTATGACAGGATTGTGCGTGAAGAACCCGATTTACTTGAGTAGTGCTGACATGAGGTTAGTCAATAGCTAAGTATTTGCTAACAATAGATTATACATACTCACAAATTACGTTTGTGCCATTTCAGTTTTAAGAAGATAGCGAGGCCAAGAAATATTCCTGGGTATGTCGTCGGTTCCGGCACAGAGGTAGGAGGTTCATAGGTTACTGAGCCTCCAAATACAACACCAGCTGGATTTTGTTCATAGTTGGTATCACCCGGAATACCAGCAAATACGCCAGGGCCGTTCTGTGCAACAACCTGAATGATATTTTTGCCTGTTACCAAAAATGGTGTAATAGAGAATGTTTTCAAAAATGACTGCGCTTGTGTCGATTGTGAAGCATCAGATATGCTACCCCAAGACCCAACCAAATTATTATTTACAAATACTTCGGCAAAGTCATCAGCTGCTATGGAGATACTTCCCAAGATTGGCGAACCGGGCAGATTTAATTCCTGAGAAAACGTGTATTGAGCTAAACTGGCCGTCGGAGTTGTTCCATCAATACCAGGTGCCCAAATCCAATTAGCACCTGCAATGCTCGACAGATCCGCCGACCAGCCATCTCCCACATAGGAATAAGATGTTGCACCAAATGGGCAATTCAATGGAGAACTCGAATTTAAACAGACGTATTGTGCATTTCCCTGGGAAACTGCGTCAGCATCAGTGACACCCCAACTAGTGTCCGATGCAAAACCGAGCGATGAAGCTTTTGCAGCACTTACGGTTCCAAAAATAATCATTGCTGTGCTGACCGCAGCAGCGAGTTTAATTGTTCGCATTAATTATTTCCTTGCGTAGAATTTGGATATTTAAATATACAAACTGCTAGATGCAATTATCATACAGCTTTTTACCGTATATTTACGTAATAAAGCGTAAAAATCTTTTGTTCAACGAGTGAAATATTGCTCATTAACAGCTTTGGGATGTCCCATCCGGCGATCGCAACAGCTGTGAGTATTATTCAGGGTGAAATGAGCAGAGAAAACTAAAGGCATGAAGAATATAATATAATGCAGTATTTCTGCACGTTCAAAAGACTGTTAAGTTTTCTGGCAGAGATGTTTTTATCCCATAGTCTCGATGCTAGGAAGGTAATTCTACAGTTGCTGCAATATCTTCTGTCACCCAAACTCTCTTGTCCAAGGTTCAGACATTCATCTGTGAAAATGCAGCCTGCTCCTCTACCTAAAAATGAAGCAGAAAGACTCAAAGCCTTGGAAGACTACAATGTTCTGGATACTCTGCCTGAGCAAGCATTTGACGATCTGACTGCTCTTGCTGCCTACATTTGTAAGACTCCAATTGCTTTAATCAGCTTAATTGATACCAATCGCCAATGGTTTAAATCTAAGATAGGAATAGAAGCCATTGAAACACCCAGAAAGTGGGCTTTTTGCTCCCATGCAATTCTTAAACCAAATAATATCTTAGTAGTTCCTAACGCCATCCAAGACGATCGCTTTGCTGACAACCCCCTAGTAACAGGTAATCCTAAGATTCGTTTTTATGCAGGTGCGCCACTGGTTACGCCTAATGGCTTTCCCATAGGGACACTGTGTGTCATCGATATCATTCCTCGTCATCTAACTGACAAGCAGTTGGATGGATTGCACCGCCTGAGCCGTCAGGCGATCGCCCACATGGAGCTGATTAAGGAAGTTCGCAAACGCCAACAAGCAGAAATGGAAGTCAGACAGTTATCGCTCACCGATGAACTAACAGGTTTGCATAACCGACGTGGCTTTTTCGTACTGGCTGAGCAACAGTTGAAACTCGCTCACCGCATGAATATGTCGTGTTGGGTGATTTTTATTGACTTGGATGGACTCAAACAGATTAATGATACTCTTGGTCATGACATGGGAGATGCCATGATTGTTGATGCTGCTCAATTACTCAAGCGAAGTTTTCGTAACTCGGATTTTGTTGCTCGCCTGGGTGGAGATGAGTTCATTGTTTTCGTAGCAAGCCGCTTCAAAGACGCTGATAGTATTCAGGCGCGTCTGCAAACAAATATCAGCAGTTTCAATCAACAGCAAAACCGTAGTTATCAACTTTCGATGAGTATGGGAATAGAGCGTTACGCTCCAGAGAGCAATATGTCAATTGAACAACTGGTTACTAAGGCTGACGAGTTAATGTACGCTCACAAGCGTCTTAAGCGACAATCTATCAGCTAAATTTCCCTAATTGGCTATTTTGAAACTAAACAATTCGTTTTATGATATGGTAATTTTTTAAACAGATTAGCCATTTTAATTCAATGATTGATCACCGCAAATTGTCTAAGTCTCTGGGATTTTTGCTTTTCTCAGTAATATTAGGATCTGATTTAGCGATCGCTCAAAATGGTGTGCAGTCATCTATCAGTAAAGCTGTGACATTCACCTGTGGTGACAGTGAAGCGACTATCAAAGCTAAAAATGGCCCCAAGGTAGTTATTGGGCAATCAACTATCTATATTGGTTATCGGCAAGTATCATCTCAGAACAAAGACCCTCGCATTGTTCGTTTCGATAATGGTGTCAAGAAATGGTGTCGTGGTGACTACGAAACAACGAATGACGATGGTACAGGGTACGGATTACTTTGGGATGGGGGAAATGTTTTGTATGGCATTTTCACCTCCACTGGTAGCCAAACTGGTAATGATTTTCGACGCTATGCCAATGGTCGTTGGCTATCTAGTTATGGTAGCGGCGGCGGTGCAAAAGTATCAGTTATAGCCCGTCTTAATCCAACTAATGGTGATGTTTACTATGCGACATTTCTTTCCGCAAAAAAGGCGAATGATGGTAAAACTAACTCTTTAGTTGTGACCAAATTATCATTGAATGGTACAAATTTGACTGTACAAGCAGATTCATGGTGGACTCCCCGTCGCGCTGATACAAATTCCATGACATGCATTGATTCATCACCTTATAAATATACAGCTATATTTACTGGTGACTTAACAAAGGTAACTTCGGCTTCGGCAGTTAAATGCAGTTAAAAGATTTGATTAATTAGAACTATTGCAAAATTTTTTTGTGGTATGGTCACGAATTTGCCAATATTAATTATTGAAGATAAAATTTTAATGGTTCTTCAATATTGGCGGAAATATCGCACTTTTTATCATATTGGATTAGATTGGGGGCTTTCAGAATCTTAATTTAAATAGGTGATTTATACCCCGAAATTTTAGCAAATTACAAAATAGCGTTGCTCTCGTCTAGGAGGATGTTTGTAAAGTCTAATTTATCACTTGCCCAGGCGATTAGAAATCGCGCGCCACTTGCTACAAGTCGGCATAGCCGCCCAACACAGTGGCTTGGCTACACAGATGAAACCTTAATTTTATGTTAGTCCGCGCAGGCGGACTTTGCCTGTGTAGTAGCGAATTATATTCGCCTAAAATTTTTAAAACATCCTCTAAACTCAAGTTGTAGAGGCAATTCATGAATTGCCTCTACGTCAATTATAAAAACAATCAGCAATACCAAAGTTTTTGTTTACTGACAGTCAACAATTTCTGTTAAATATTGACGCTTTGAGGAATATTCTTAGGAAGCAAAAACTCGTAAGCTATCAACCTATCACTTTCTCTGTTTCGCTGGTTAATTTTACTCGTAACTTGTTGTAGATTTTGATGAAACTTATTCAAAGCACTTTGCACTTGTTGCCCTTTTTCATCTTTTGGAAAAGCTGATGTAGAGTAATTGCCTAGATTTGTGTAATAAACAGAGCCAAGTAAATAAAGTAAAACTATCTGTCCTTGAGCCTGAAATAGGGGTGGTAGACCGTCGATAAAACTTCGTGATTCTTGAGTATTCGTTGGTGCTACAAGATAACGCGCAAAAGGAAGTGCTGGCGAATACATCATAAACTCTTTTTGCGGATAGTTAACAGCAGCATGTTGAGCGCTAGCTATAAAAATAACCGTCGAGACAGCTTTAACTAAATAATCTCGTGTTTGAATTTGTCCTTGGCCATAGTCCCCAAAATCTTGTAACCGTCCTCCTTCAAACGAAATCAATGTAGATGCCCATGTTTGTAAATCTATATCTGCAAGAACTGATGAGTCGTTGCTGTAGTAGATACTAAAATAATCATTCACCCAACTTTCAATAGCATTCCAAATCAGTAACCCGTCATCTCGGTAGGGATAGGTAGGTAGCTTGTTAGTATCGTTAACGCCACGATTTACTAAAGTTTGGGGAAATGAAACCTGATTAAAGTTAAACAAATAACTTTGTGTTGCTTTGGCTGCTACTGACTGATCACCACCAATAGTACTACCTAAAAGCGAGTCTACAGTATTTTCTGGTGCTACTAAAATCGTATGAGCGCCATAATTAATTAATACAGTACCCTCAAGATGAGGTATCAGTAAACTTTTTAAAGGGTGGTTGTTAGGTAAATTATTAGTCGGGACAACAAAAGCCTCAACAAATAAGTGAGTACGACCTAAATGAGAAATTACTGCTTGATAGTTGGCATCTGCTTATATACTACAGTATTATTACTTATTATTTATAATAATATGTTTTTTTTAGAACTTACGCATTGACCGATTGGTAAGCAATCATGGCACGGTAAATTTATGCATGAGTCCAAGGCGGTAATGCAGACATGAGTACTGAATAATCGTGACTCCGCATTTTCATAACACCTATCGTAAATTTGGGAAGCCTACACTATAATCCAATACAGTTTGGTACAATTCCCAGATAACATAGGATTCCTATTTGATTTTTGAAGAAACTGCGTACACCTTTAACTCCCTTCTTTCCTGTTCCCTGTTCCCCATTGCCCATTCCCTGTCTCTACGAGTCAGTTCACGAATCAAATCGGATTACTATATATAGACAGCCGATCTAATGTCATTTTTGAACTTTTAATAAATGTAAAGCTATGATTTCTCGCAATTACAACGCAACTTATGTTGAAGAAAATCTGCTTCGACAAATCGAAATTAAAGAAAATCAGCTGAAAATTGCCCAAGAATCTAATATGATCTATGTGGCAGAAGCAGTAGAAAGTGAATTGCTAAACTTACGCTCACAATTACCAGAGCCACAAGAGCAAGAATTGCAAGCATTGATGAATTTGTTAGATGATTGATTTTTGTAGTTAAGAGGATGTTTGAAAAGTCCATTTTCATGTATCCTGGCGATTAGAAATCGCGTGCCACTTGCTACAAGTCGGGGAATCCTTGACGCTCGTTCGCCCTTGGCGTCTCCCCTTGGGAGAAGACTCGCTACCGCTTCTGTACGAGACGCTGCGCGAACGCTAACACCAACGCAGTGGCTTGGCTACACCAGACCAAACCAGCCTTTGCAGGTTAATAAACCCTTGATTTAGTGTTAGTCAACAGAGGTGGTGAAACAGCGCTGCGGGAGGGTTAGCCCGACCCAGGCGACTGCGAACCCGAAGGGACTAAGCTTTGTGTAGTAGCGAATTATATTCGCCGAGGACTTTTCAAACAACCTCTAAACAAAAAAGCGAGTAATGTGACTAAAGAAAAATTTCACGGCTTTAGCGTAGCCAAGCCGTGGGAATGTCAGTCCATCTCACTATCTATCTATAATCTTGGCTTTGAATACTCCCTAAACGTGCAGCGTCACGAATATTATATTCAGGACGAGTAAAGCGATTTATCTGCATCTCAAAGAAATCTCGATTTGCTTGTAAATGTCTGGGATTGGGGTCATCTAAAGGGTATAAAAGTGCTGTTCGCAAAGCTTGAATTACCGCAGAAGTAACACAGTACATTGAGCGTTGGAAACTAACTCCTAACTGAATCAACATATCTTCTTCACCACGGCAATGTTTGCTGTAGTAATCAACAAGATATGGGGGTAAAAAATGCAACATATCTTGCATTAATAATGTAGGCGGAATACCAGCAGTACCAACTGGAAACACATCAGCGTAAAGAATGCCATAGTGGAAGTCTTTTTGATCTTCGGGTACTTGACGTGCTTGAGCATTATAAGATTTTGTCCCCCGGAAAGGAGCAGTACGATAGAAAACTGCTTCTACATAAGGTAGTGCGGCTTCATATAGCCACATGAAGCCTTTAGATTTGGGGATAATTTCGTAACATTCGCCACGAATATAAACGTGATGATAAATGGGACGACCTGCGATCGCAAATATACCATTAACTAAGAAAGCCATCGCCTCTGGGACGCTAGTAATTGTACCTTCGTCATAGCGATCGGACATTTCAAAGAATACTGGAGCCATGATTTCCCAGAATAAGCCCAGGTTAGCGTAGTAAGACATCTGGCGGCACTGTTCCAAAAACATCTCTGGGAACAGCTTATATAGTCCCAGCATTACTGGATTACCTTGGAAGTAAGCTTTAATTGCCCTATCAGCGTTGGCTTTGTATTCATCTGAGTCTAGGTAAGGGTCAAATTGCCCACCCATTCCTCTATGCCACAGCATTGCTCGCATACAGGCTTCCGCAAATTCCATATTGATGCGATCGTGGAATAAGTGATGCAACAACTTTGGCATTTTGAAGGTTTCACCTTTGTCGATAAATGCCAACAGTTCTGGATGTGCAGTAGCTTCGCCGCGCCAAATACGCAAATCGGCATCATCCCCAGCGTAATGATTATGCCGTTCTAAATACTCTTTGGGCAAGAAGTATTTAAAGAAAGGCAACGGGTTTAAAAATTCGCGTTCGGCAATATAAAGTAGGTCACGCCAATAAAAGTCCATTGGCACGGCATAAGCTTTATATAAACCGATAATTTGCATCAGATTTTCTGGAGTATCTGGCAACATTGCACCGCCTGCTTCTAGGCGATGAATTACTTCGGGAAATTCGTGCTTAGAAGGAGGTAATTTAATTGCTGTTTTAGTTGCTGTCATAGTAATTGGTGTTTGCTAATTCCTGTTTTTAAGAAGAAACTTTTTAATATTTGGTTGGGGTCTGAATCCTCATTCAAATCTTCCCAATGCCCAATGCTCAATGCCCAATGTCCAATGCCCAATGTCCAATGCCCAATGCCCAATGCCCAATGCCCAATTCCCAATGCCCAATGCCCAATGCCCAATCCCTATTCCCCAATGCCCAATCCCTTGTTCAAAGCTACTTGAGAGATTACGGTTTTTTCGGAGGAAGGCATTGCAGCCACCATTGCTGTAGTTGTCTGTTCGCTCCAACGCACTAACCAAGTAGGTTGTACTCCTAAAAAGATAATTAGCGCTGCCAAAATTAGAGCTGGCATTTTCTCAGACCATAGGACTTTGGGATAGTAGGCTAAGTTATCGAGTTTGCCAAAACAGGTGCGATTGAGGAGGATGACAAAATAAACTGCGGTTAATCCACTAGCTACTACACACAGCAATGTAGGGATGGGAAAGACCGAGAAACTGCCTTGAAAAACGATAAATTCAGCGATAAATCCTGTTAAACCAGGAATACCAGCACTAGCCATCCCGCTTAAAACTAATAGAGCGCTGATTAAAGGTAAACCGCGTATGGGACTCATTAAACCATTGAGTTTATCCAACTCGCGGGTGCCAACTTTTGCTTCCACGACTCCCACCAAGTGGAAGAGAATGGCGAGGATAATGCCGTGGCTAAACATTTGGGCGACAGCACCAACAAGTGCTAGGGGAGTACCGGCGGCACTAGCTAGCAATATATAGCCCATGTGACCGACGGAACTGTATGCTACCATGCGCTTGATATCTTTTTGAGCGATCGCAATTACTGCCCCATAAATAGCACTGACTGCTCCCCAAATTGCCAGAGTCGGCGCGATGGTACTCCAAGTTTGAGGAAACATACCCAAGCCAAACCGCAACAGTCCATAAGTTCCCAGTTTTGCCAACACGCCACCCAGAAGAATAGCAATTGGTGCTGAGGCTTCAACATAAGCATCTGGCAACCAAGTATGAAAGGGAACCAGAGGAATTTTGATGCCAAAACCTAATACTATTCCTGCTAGTAAGAGGATTTGCTTGGCTGTTGACAGGTTTTCTGTAGAGATTCCATCAGCTGCAAAACTAGTAGAACCAGTCAACCATACTATACCTAAGAAGGTCGCCAGAATTAATGCCCCGGAAACAGCGGTATAAATTAGGAATTTAATCCCTGCGTAAGCTCGTTTTTCTCCTCCCCAAATAGAAATAAGTAGATAAAAAGGGATTAATTCAAGCTCGTAAAATAAGAAGAATAGCAGCAAATTTTCTGCTAGAAAAGCGCCTGCAACCCCACCACTAACTAATAAAACCATCGAATAGAAAAGCCGGGGGCGTTCAGTTTGTTGATTACTGCTGTAAATAGCAATCCAGGTTAGCAGGCTATTTAACACCAACATCAAAATCGATAATCCATCAACTCCTAATTGATAGCTCAAGCCTAGAGTTTCATTCCAAGGCAGATACTCTTGAAATTGCATCTCCGGATTGCTGATATCAAATTTAAGCAATATAAAAATATTCCAAATCAGGACTATTCCCGAAAAGAATAATGCTCCTAAACGAATCCGATTGGCGGAGAAACTTTTAGGTAAAAATACTATGAAAGCTGCGGCTAAAATCGGCAGCAAAATCAAAACACTTAACATGGCAATTTTAGATTTACAAAACTAGTAATAAGTAGTGCATTCAAAACCATTTTGGATTTTTCCAAATACAATACTTACTTTTTATTTTGAATGGAGCGATCGCGCAGTGTATTCCGAGGATAGGTGATAGTCATTAATTTTTGTACAAATGACAAAATACTAATGACTAATGACAGCAGAAATTTAAAACATCAAATCTAAAAACTGTACTCCCCAGAATGGCCAAGTTACCCACATTCCTAAGACGCTTACCCCTAACAGCACAGTGAATGCATAAAACTGGGTTTGTCCAGAAGTACTATACTTGAGACTTTCGCCACCTAATAGTGAAAACAAACCAACCATATTAACGATGCCATCGACTACAAAGCGGTCAATCATATCGGCAAGTTGGGAAATTTTGGCAACGCCGAAAATAACGGTCATTCGATAGAGTTTTGGGGTGTAAAAATCGTATGATAGCAAATCTTGTAAACCTTTCCAAGGCAGACGAATCGGTTTCGGAATATTGCCTAAATAAATCACACCACCAATGCTACAACCGAAAATACTCGACCAAATTAAAAGTAGTGCAACATCTTTATTTATGATTGTCCAATCGGGTAGGAGTGATAAGCTTTGTAATATTAAGGGAAGATGCAAGGAAAAACCAAGTAGAATCATCATTGGCAAAACCATCGGCCAGTGAGCTTCAGGCGATCGCTCACTCATCTGTGACGGTTTACCACCAAAAAGTAAACCGAATTCTCTGGTTAAACTAAAGGCTGTTAAAGCGTTGACGGCTATCACCACTGCTACTAACCAAGGTTGCGTTTCCCATAGCCCATCTGCTAACTTCATCAACGCCCAAAAGCTACCCAGGGGCGGAAAACCAATTAACCCTAAAGTCCCGACGATAAAGGCTAATCCTGAGATGGGGCGGCGTGACCACAATCCACCTAATTGGGTTACGTCTTGGGTAATGCTGTTCCAGATAATTCCCCCAGTACTCATTACCAACAGGGCTGCTGATATAGCATGGGTGAGTACCAACAATAGTGCTGCTTCGTCTTGCTGTACTCCCACAGCAATGAATACTAAGCCCATGTAAGCACTAACAGAATAGGATAAACAGCGTTTGAGGTCAACTTGAGCGATCGCAATTAAGGAAGCACCCACCGCTGTCACTGCACCAATCGTTACTATGGCTGAGGAAACTATGGGCGACAGAGTTAACACCGGTTGCAGTTTAATCAGCACCCATGCACCACTAGCAACTACTACCGAGTTCCGCAAAATCGTACTAGGAATGGGGCCTTCCATCGCTTCATCTAACCACAGATGCAGGGGAAACTGAGCGCACTTACCCATCGGCCCAGCAACTAAGGCTAAACCCACTAGTGTCATCGTTGTTGGGTTAACATTCGCAGTAGCCGCCCATTGCGCTAGTTCTGGATAACTCCAAGTTCCAGCTAGAGGCCATAGTGCTAACACCCCCATCAGCAAGAATAAGTCTCCCACCCGTTTGGTTAAAAAAGCATCTCTCGCACCTGAGACTACCAACGGCTGACTAAACCATAAACCGACTAATAAGTATGTTCCTAGTGTGAGGACTTCCAGTATCACATAACTAAAGAACAAGCTATTACACAAGACTAGAGCGCATAGTCCCGCTTCAAATAATCCCAACAAAGAATAAAAGCGCCCCCAACCCCAATCCATTTCCATGTAACCAATTGCAAATATCTGCGCTAGTAAATTCAAGCCACTAATGACAACTAACGCGCCGACACTTACAGAGGAAATTTCTAAAGCAATGGTTAGGTCTAAACCAGCTGTAGATAACCAAGGAATAAATACTTCTTGGGGCGGCTGATTCCAAGTAGCTTGTAAAGCGATCGCGCTATGAACGAACGCCAAAAATGTCATTACCAAATTGACATAACCAGCCGGTCTTGGCCCGGTGTGACGAATAATACCCGGCGACCAAGGTACGGCTAAAAGTCCACCCATTAATGCATAGCACGGAACTAGCCAAACAGTCTCAAGTAGAAACTGAGCCATCAAAGCACCTCTAGATTTGCAGTCAAACTTCAGGGGTTTTTAAATCAACAAACGCTAATACCCTTAAACCCAGCTATCGCAGATAAGACAATTTTATCTTTTGTTCATTTTGTTATAAATAGCTTACATTTATCTTTGCTCAAATGGAATAACTTAACTAAATAAATTAGCGATATTTAATCTAATTAATTCTTATATGATTAAATACTTTATTTTCCAACAATCACTATTATCTCTAATCTATAGAATAGATCAGGGTTTGCTCAATAGTTACGATTAATTATTATGAATTGACATAAATGACAAAAGACGCAGTAAATCGCGTCTTTGGAAGTCGGCTAAATATAGCTTACACTTAGAGAATTTTGTCAACCTGGCAAGTATAAACAAAGATACCTTCTCTACAAGAGGCTCCGCCAACGGTAAGCTTCACTAACGCAGGCATTTGATCAACTTGGCTGATGGGAGCGGGTTTCATGTCCCGGTAGTCCAGCAGTTGAACTAAGATCAGGTAGGCGATCGCCAAGAGAATAGAAATCGCGCCTGTAAGAATAGCAATTAATTTTGAACGTTCCATCAGTATTTTCTGTAATGCAAGTAGAATAACTGTATTGAGTGATCGATAAGGATTGCGTAGGCGCAGTCCACCGTAGGTATCGCTATGACTGCAACCACAAAAAAATTTTCTTTTGCAGAGTATCTTAAGTATAACAATGGCACGGATACCCAATATGAATTGGTAGATGGAGAATTACTTCCCATGAGCCTTGGCACTGGCAAGCACGGTGGCATCTCTAAGTTTTTAGAACGAAGCTTTGATGATGAAAGTGTCAAAATGGGCAAGAATTGGACAGCACAAAAGTTTTCTGTCGGAGTACGTTCGCCACGAGGGGGACGCTGGGACACTTCACGAATTCCAGATGTAGTAGTATTACCAACACAGCAGTGGGAAGCACTTTCCAATCGAGAAGCTGTAATCGAACTCAACGAAACTCCCCCCATATTAGTGGTAGAGGTCGTCAGCGAATCTACACAAACCACAGACTATCGCAGCAAACGTTCTGAATATGCTGTTTTGGAAATTCCCGAATACTGGATTGTTGACCCGATTCAAGAGATAGTAACAATATGCACCCTAGTAGAAGGGTTCTATGATGCTGTTGCATTCCGAGGACAAGAACGCATCATTTCTTTTACTTTTCCACAGTTGGATTTGAGTGCCGAACAAGTCTTGGCAGGACGGAAGTGACTCTCAATTACTACCGATGTGCTATCGGTAGACATCTGTGCCTATATCTACATTAATACTTGAGATACACTAAACACTTACCGATATACATCGCTCCGATGGGCTATCAGTAAAATAGTAATTAGTTGCTGTTCTTCATCCACTTATAAACAACTCGCCAGACACCAACTCGATAGCGAAAAAGACCTGCGAAATCACCTTTGAGCCGTTTGATGTTTGGATGTTCGTAAGCATTCTGCCGCAGTTGGTCAAAGCAACGGTTTAGTCGTTCCGCTAGTGATGCATCTACTTCTTGATAAAACTTCTGTGCTTTGCGAGTCAGTACCAGTTCATACATGACGACGAATACTGTCAAATGACACCACTTCCCCAGCCTCAGCTTCCTGCATAGCTTCACGCAAAGCTTGCTCAAAACCAGGGACATTCAAAAGTTCCGTTGTCGCCTCATTTTCTTCTCTTTCTTCTAGATCAGCTAGAAAATCACTCACTACCCGCAGCCTTTCTGGAGACAGTCGCCGTAAACGCTTCTCAGCTTCCTGAAGAATAGTAACGTCATCTTGCTTTGATTCCATAGTTATTTCTACACTTAACACTATTTATTATCGATTTTTTTCCTTCTTTATTATATTATTGACCTTCTGAGGCTCAACGTTGACCTTCTGAACCTCAACGATGACCTTCCGAGGCTCAACGATGACCTTCTGAGCCTCGAAGTTGCGCCTTTTATCCTCAACGATGACCTTCTGAGGCTCAACGATAACCTTTTGAGGCTCGAAGTTGCGCCTTTTATCATCAACGATGACCTTCTGAGGCTCAACGATAACCTTTTGAGGCTCGAAGTTGCGCCTTTTACCCTCGAAGTTGCACCTTTTAGCCTCAACTAACAAATATATCTCACCATTCCTGAATTTACAGGGGTGAGCATGTAGTAAAATTTGCTCACCTCCGTCAAGTGCAACATGGCTTTAGACTTCTCCGGTCAAAATCTTCGAGGACGAAACTTCAAAGGCAGACAAGACCTTGTGGGTGCAAACTTTAGCTATGCCGACATCCGAGGGGCAAACTTTACTAATGCTAATCTGAGAGGGACAAATTTTAGTCATACCAAAGCAGGACTGCAACGCCGATGGGCAATTTTCTTAGTCTTTGTCTCATTATTGTTGTCGGGACTATCAGGATGTTTATGGTCTGTCAATGGTTATTTGGTGTCACTAATATTTGATACTTCCAGCTTAGAGAATCAGATTCGCGGCTGGACTGCCCTAGTCGTATTAATTGCCTTTTTCTTCGTCACAATTTGCCAAGGAGCCGTAGCTGGAGCCGGAGCGGTAGCTGTAGCTGGAGCCTTAGCCGTAGCCGTAGCTGTAGCTGGAGCCTTAACTTCAGGCGGAACCAGAGTTGGAACTGGAGCTTTAGCCGGAGCCGGAGCCGGAGCTTTAGCTGTTGCTGTCGCCGGAGCCTTAGCCTTGGCCGGAGCCGGATCTAGAGCCAGAACTTTAGCTGTAGCCGGGGCTTTAGTCTTAACCGTAGCCTTAGCCATAGCCAAAATCGGAACCGTAGCCGGAGCTTTAGCCGTAGCTGGAACGTTAGTTAGCATTTACATCAGTTGGCGAGCTATAAAAGGAGATCAAAAGCACTCCTTAATTCGCAACATTGCGATCGCTTTTGCTGCAACAGGAGGTACAAGTTTTCGTGGCGCTGACTTAACCAATGCTGATTTCACCCAAGCCACACTCAAAAGTACAGATTTACGCAACACTATTCTTATCTGTAGCCGTTGGCATCAAGCCAAAATGCTTGACCGTGTTCGTCCTGGCTCAACTTATCTGCAAAACTCACAAGTACGTCAACTGCTAGTTACAGGACAGGGACAGGATAAGAATTTTTACCGTGAAAACCTGCGGGGTATCAACTTACAATCAGCAAATTTAGCAGATGCCAGCTTTATTGGCGCTGATCTCAGTGAAGCCAATTTGCAAGATGCCGATTTGTCAAGAGCAAAGCTCAAGCAAACGCAACTAAACGCAACTGATTTAACAGGTGCAACCCTCACCGGAGCCTACATTGAAGATTGGGGCATTACAAATACAACTAAATTGCATGGGGTGAGGTGTGAATATGTCTTCATGCGCTTACCCACCAAAGAAGATCCTGACCCCCTCCGCAAACCTGATAATAAACAAGAGGTATTTGCAGACGGAGATTTTGCCGACTTTATCAAGCCAATTTTTGATACCCTCAACCTTTACCACAATCAAGGCATTGATCCCCGCGCTGTTGCGATCGCCTTCAAAAACCTTGCCGAAAACCATCCCGAAGCTCAGTTAGAAATCGTCGCAATGGAGAAACGCGGCGAAGATAAAATCTTACTCAGAGCTAAAACCGCAGCAGGTAGCGATAAATCTCAACTGAGTGCAGAATATTTTGATGACTATAATCAACTCAAAGCTTTATCACAGAGTCAGCAATTATTGCTTGTAGAAAGAGATAGTTATATTAGTGATTTAAAAAATATGATCATAACTGCACTTGGGCAGCCTAAATCTTATACACAAGGAAATACCATCATGTCTGATATCAGCGGTATCAATATTCAAGGCAGCAGTAACGTTAGCGGTATCGCTGGGAATAATTCTGTTGCTAATCTAGGAACCATCAGCGGTAATGTGAGTATTGCCCTCAATCAATTGCCTGATGCAACCGATGCAGATAAACCAGGAATTAAAGAATTATTGACGCAATTGCAAGAGATAATTTCACAGTCGGCAGATTTGCCTGAAACAGACAAAGCTGATGCATTGATACAGGTAGAAGCTTTAGCAGAAGCAGGTACAAATCCCCAAGAATCCACTAATCAAAAAACTGCAAAAAATGCAATCACCATGTTGAAAGGGATATTTTCTGGTTTACCTGCTGTTGCGTCGCTGGTTGAATCGACTAATAATTTATTGCCTGCGATCGCTAAATTATTCGGTTTGGGATAATATCTGCTGTACTGTCAGTGTTAACTCAGGAAAAGTCGAAGAACAGATTTGCTGATTCCCTGCGAATACAGTTTGGTTATAACGTCCCTGATCCAATAAGTATACTGTCACCTTTGCTTTGAGAGGGTCAACAATCCAGTATTCTGGGATGGACAGAGTTGCATACTCAAGTGGTTTCTTTTCATAATCTCGCTTCACAGACTCAGTGCTAACCACTTCTACGATCAACAGTGGTGGTAACTCCAGTACCGCTGATTTACCCTGAATAGACTGTCGCTGATTTTCAGTCATCACAATTAAGTCAGGGAGACGAGATTTTTTAACAGAGGTGCGAACGCCAGTACCGCTAGGGCGAACCTGCCAATCTAACCCTAGTCGCTGAATTTCCAGATAGAAGCGGATCAACAAGAAAGTAATGATAGCTTCATGCAAATCTGAGGCTGGAGGCATTTCTAGCAGTATCTCATCCTCAAGTTCATAGCGCTGATCAGTGCCATCATCGTAGGTGAGATATTCCTCAAAACTATACAGACGTTCTACAGGTTTTGTAGTGGACATACTTCTGTCTCCAGTTCCTCTAGCAAGGGTGGGAGTGCCATAATCATATCTACTTTCTACATTCTCAGGTAATTTTAGAATGTAGAGTTCAGTTTTTCCAAAATATCTTTAAGTCAACAGATGTTTTGAGAGGGTTGCATCAAAGCGATCGCAGTTTAGCACTGCTGAGAGCAGACAACTCACCAGTGCCAAATTTTATGACATTTTAGGTATTGGGACAAGCGATCGCTTACAGTAATCGATAACAATCCAGTTTGTGGAGCGCTAAATTAGGATGTGACGCTAAATTTTTCTTTTGGTTGAACAATGCGATCGCTTAATGAATTGACGAGCTTTTTAACACATAAAGCACGACAGGCTATTCTTTCAGTTTGCCGAAACCCTAAAATATTTTGCACAACTTTGTAAGCTGCCCTTTTACTGTTAGTTTTAAACTCTGGAAACAGAACCAAAGCCTCTTCTAAGAAGATTAAATATTGTGAATAGTCAACAAATAATGACTCTCTAGCCAGTTCAAAATATGATTTAGCTAAAGCATGACGATACTTAATTGAAAGTTTGTTCATCTCGAATAATTGCTTTTCGACCTTCTCTAATACCAAATAGTGACTTTTTAACCAGCGGTTTTTAGAAGAAGTAGAAACTGTTACAGAACCGTATCGTCTATAAATTGAATAACAACCAGGTTGATATACAACCTTAGCTTCATTCATTACCACGGATAAGAAAAAATCTCTGTCTTGTGCAGCGGTTAAAGTTTCATCCCATCCGGCACTATTTTTTACTGCGGTTCTCTTATAAAGTAAAGCAGCAAGAGCCACCCACCAATTTGCCAACAGAGAAGCCAAGATATCTGCGTGCGCTTCAGAAGTTTCTATATCTTCCATAACACTTGATCCATCAAGCAAATGACGCCGATGTCTCCAATCACCATAAACAACATCTGCTCCGGTTTCTTCTAGAAAACGGACTTGCCTTTCTATCTTCTCTGGTAAAATATAGTCATCTGCATCTAAGTACTGAATATAGTCACCTTTCGACAAATCAAAGCCTCTATTTCTAGCGTAATTTCCTCCTTTATGAGGCAAACTTTGCCAAATAACTTTATCTCCGTAACTTCTGATGATTTCTAAACAATTATCTGTAGAACCATCATCAATTACAATAATTTCAATATTGGAATAGGTTTGTTCCAAGCAGCTATTAATTGCTTCTGCCAACCATTTTTCGGCATTGAAACATGGTATAATTACTGAAACAATCTTTTGCATTTTTATAGTCCTGAAATTTACAAAAACAGGGTATTAACGCCATTACATAAGCGCTGTTAATTCTATATGCAACCTATAAAATAATCGTGTAGAAGCTCAAACTGACTACTACAATTAACTTCCAATATGGAACTTCACATTAATTGCAGAAGTTAAATAACCAAGTGGGCGGATAATTACAGAGGACAAATAACGAGACTTTCTGTTGAACCAATGGTAAAACACTATCGATAGTCGTTTACGGTATGAATTAGGGACAAAAACAAATGATGCATCATGTCCGCTTGGATTATGCAGTTCTACAGAGATTTCAGATAAAGCAGTTTCTTTAAAGACCCTTGCTAATTCCACAGCCAAAGTGGGAAAACCTAATTTTTCTGCCATCTCTACAAGCTGATAGTTGTAATGATTAATATATCGCTGATATTTGACATCTCCACAATAAAGAATACCAAGATCTAGATACTCTTCTAATTCATTTGCTAAACGAATTAATAGTATATTACGGTCAATTGAATCAAGAGCATCAAAGCGATCGCAAATGTTAGTAATAGTTTGTTCATTCCATTGCAAAGCTGTATATCTATTAACATACTCCTCCACCTCTTCATCCAAAGTACGTCTTAATTGTTGACGTTTAGTATTTGAGATACCCTTGCTCCCGTCTCCAAAGTCGCCATTAGTATATGCTGCATGTAAAAGACCTGCGGTTACGACTTTCGCAGGTACGTGAAGACTACAGAGAATACTAGCCGTACCTATTAGATGGGCAATAAACGTCTTCCCAGAGGCTCGGAAACAGCCTGTAAATAGGCAGATTGTCAGCTGATAAGCATTGAAAACAGATCTAATTTCAATGTTTGAGTAACCCTCACGTTTTAACTGGTTGAATAGTTGAATATTCGTTTGCGCGTAGGAGTTCATAGTTATAGTTGAAACAGATATAGTAATCCGATTTGATTCGTGAACTGACTCGTAGAGACACCGAATGGGGGATAGGGAATGGGGAATAGGAAAAAAGGGAGTTATATCATGTCCGGTTAAAGGCTTATCATTTAGACCGCAGGGGGCAGGGAGCAGGGGAAAAGAGGCTTTTGCGCTTTTTGCACAGATGCGGGAATTATAACTAATTAGGCGGACATGATATTAGAGGTGTACGCAGTTTTTTCCAAAATCAAATAGGAATCCTATAGCTTGAATTAAGTTCAGTAGTTCATAACTTTCCACTGCCGGGGTTGATAAAATAAAGACTGATTGGTCATTGTCTTTGATTTAACAGTAAATCTAAAAGATTCAACTGCATCAAAAGAGTATGCACCTTCTTTTATAAAGATTTTTGCATTATATACACCTGGAACTAAGCAACAAAAAGGCATATACATTTGCAATTCAACTGTTCCTGGAAATACTTCTAGATACTCATTATCACTTCCTGATGTTAGATATAAAATACGTTCATTTTCTCCACCAATAGCTGTAATTGTTATGCACAAGCTAGCTTTAGCAGTTTTTTTATATACTTTACACGCTACACACAAGGAAGCTGGTTCACCACTAATAGGCATTTCTATGATATTTTCTTGCCTATCCTTAAAACATAAAGAAACAATATCTATACCTGTACTTTCACTCTCAGGCTTTTCTGGCAAAAACATTGGCCCTACAGATTTTTCTGTACCACCTAAGCACAAATCTTCTTCGTACCTCTGAAGGACTGAATCTACACTACCGGATGTAATTAACTTACCCTTTGAAAGGTAAACCGCAGAATTACATACATTTAATATTGCTGGTGCATTATGAGAAACTAGAATGAAAGCTGAGCCTTTTTCTCGAAGTTTAGCCAGCCTACGGTGACACTTCATTCTAAACTTTATGTCTCCGACGGCCAGCACTTCATCAATTAGTAAAATATCTGGTTCTATGTGAACTGCACAAGCAAAGCCCAACCTAGCTGCCATACCGGAACTATAAGTTTGTACAGGCGCATCAATAGCATCTTCAATTTCAGCAAAATCTATCACCTCTTGAAATCTATCTTCTATTTCTTTAGTTGATAGACCCAGAATAGACATATTTGCATAGATATTTTCTCTCCCTGTCAGGATGGGATTAAACCCTGCTCCTAGAGCAATTAACGGAGCGACTCTACCCCTAATTTGGACACAGCCAGTATCAGGTTTAATTAAACCACTAATGATACGTAGCAGCGTACTTTTTCCGGCTCCATTTGATCCTACTAACCCTAGGGCTTCTCCTCGCCGCAGTTGGAAGCTAACATCTTTAATTGCCCAAAACTCTTTTGGGCGAAGAGTATCACTCCTTCTATTTTTCCCTACTAACTCTGTAAAAATGTCTTGGACACCATATAGTAAAGAGCGTTTCAAAACTCTACAAAATTTTTTAGAAACATTCTCAATCGAGACAACTACATCCGTATCTTCAGGGGAAACAGCAATTTCTCTTTCAATCAAGTTAGTCATTTTTAGGAACTCACTCTTTCAACCACAAAAGGCATAGCAAGGCGGAAAGCTACCCAGGTTAGTAGCAAGCCCATTAGACTAATTGCACTTACCATCCAAAAACGATCAGGTTCTGATACCACACCAGTTGTGGCTAACTCTCGCGCGGTTACTAATAAAGGGGTGACGGGATTAAGCTGTACTAAAAATCCAAAGGCTCCCTCTTTGGGAATTGGATAAACTACTGGAGTTAGGAATAACCAAAAGCCTGTAATCAGAGTTAGCCCTTTAGATACATCTTGATATAGCACTCCTATTGGAGCTAATAAAATGCCGATGAATGTTCCTAGTAAAACTAAATGAATTAAGGGCACTGGAGTTAAAATCACTGTCCAAGTTATGGGAATGCGAAACCAGATAAACAATGCCGTTATTAAAATCAGTTTAATGCCAAAGTTGAAAAATACTTCGCCTACCTTCGCCAAAATCAGTGCTTCTCTAGGAAAGTTGACTCTAGCTAACATGGGTTTTGCCGCTGCTACCGCTTGCACAGGCCCATTTAAAGCCTCAACGAATGTCTGCCATAATGCGGTGCTAAACATGACATAAGCAGGATAGGGTAAATCTGTGCTCCCAAAACTAATAACGTTGGCATTCTTCGCAAGGGTAAATCCAGCGGCCATGACAATAGGCGGTAAAAAAGCCCAGATTATTCCTAAAAATGACTGACGATATTGGGCGCTGATATCCCGCACCATCAGTCGCCAAGCCAGTTCGCGAGAAGCTAGCAAGTCTCGCCACATTTGTTGGAACAACTCTATCGGATGTCTCAGCCTACTGTCAGGTGTATAAACTACCTTCGGTATTTGAGAGTTAAGCCTTTGACGTTGCTTCAAAATTTCTCACCCTTTGCCAAAAAGATTGCAAATATCAATTGTTTGTACCCTATAGGATTCCTATTGGATTTTTGAAAAAACTGCGTACACCTCTAACTCCCTTTTTTCCTATTCCCCATTCGGTGTCTCTACGAGTCAGTTCACTAATCAAATCGGATTACTATATTTACCGAGATGTTGCTGTACTTGCAGATTTCTCTAAATTTGTTGGGGCTTGGTTTTGCATATTTGGCAAAGTTTGAGTGTAGCGGGTAGTAATATAACGGTTGAGCGCCTTGTCCATAACACTCAAAATTTTCCTAGCCGCCCGCGAGCCAAATTTGCCGATGGGTAGTTTACTAGCAAAGGGATTGATGATTGCCATATTTCGCCGCCACCCCAACCGTTTGTACTTATTTTTGAAGTATTCATCTTCGGTGAGGTTCCACTTGTCGCGCAGGCGTTGGAGACTTGCTAGTTCCCAGGCATCGCTCCAACGTAGCATGTAGTAATTTAGGTCTGTCAACTCCAGTGGTTGTCCTGTCATATAAGTCATCAGAGATTCGGGTTCCAGGTAGACTGTACCACCAGCTTCAGTTACCAGGATGCATAAATCAACGTGTTCTTTAGTGCTCAGCAGTGCTTCATCAAGCAGACCAATTTGCTGAAATATCTCTGTGCGTACTATCATGCAGTGGAATTCCGCTAGCCCGGTTTTTTGCCGTTGTAGTTGGGGCCGGATATCTGCTATCCGCCGACCTTGTTTATAAATCTTTTCAATTATCCGCCGTTTTGTTGTTTCACCTTTGGTTTCCACCTTCACCCCAGATTCTCCGCCTGCACAATGCACTTCTTCGTGTAGAAATTTACCTTGACAGATGAGGGGGCTAACTATGGTTGCGCCTGTTTCTTCTGCACACTGTACCAAAGCCTTGAGCCAACCGGGAGTAACTACTACGTCATTATCAATGAAAACGACATACTTGCTAGTAACTTGACCCAGCCCCATGTTTCTGGCACGGTTTGGCGAGAGATAATAATCAGTGCGAATCAACTTAAATTGTTTTTGGTTTGCTTGCTCTGCCAAATAATCTCTGATATGACGGGGAGAACCTCCATCTATATAAATTAACTCAAAGGGATATTCAGTATGCTCGTAAATGCTTTCCAGGGATTCACGGGTATGGCTGAAACGCTCCCGTGGGGAAACTATAATTGTAACTTCTGGAGTTGCGATCGCTGAGGAGTTCATATCTAAATCAATATCCTTGTGTAATTTCAATTGATGTGGTTGTGAAAGACCAAAGACAGGATATAAATTGAAAATTTCTAATGTCATAAACGCCTGTAATTGGTCTTATATTATTATTTCCATCTCTTGAGAAATGTAGGATTGATTTCATCTCTCATGTTGAAGCTACTAGCGCCAGATCTGGAGAATATAAATCATTCATCAACACTTGTCGATAAATTTGTACTAGCTCATCGTTTAGCTTGTTGATGTCGTAATTTGATTCTACATAGGTACGACCTGCTTGACCCATATATGTCCAAATTTCTGGATGTTCTATGAGATAACTTAATTTTTCAGCTATGGCATCAGCATCTCGCTCTGGAACTAGAAGACCAGAAACACCATCTTGCACAAGTTCAGGAATACCACCGTGGCGAGTAGCTATGACTGGCAAGGTCATCAACATTGCTTCTTTTAAAGTATTCACAGGAGCATCTTGATCACCATTTTTGGCTGTGATACTGGGAGCCATGAAAATATCGGAATTTTCCAGAATCTCAATAATTTCTGGTTGATTCTTCCAGCCTAAAAGGTGGACTTTATCTGCAATATTCAGTTCCCTAATTAGCTGTTGTAAATTTTCTTTTAAGTATCCATCACCAATAATATTATACTGGATGTTCTGGTGAATTTTGGACACTTTAGCAACGGCACGAATGCTATATTCTATGCCTTTTTTTTCGATAAGACGACCAGTTGTGGTAATGCGAATCTTGCCATCGGGATGGGGATTTCTAACTTTTAGTGGAAACCGACTGCTATCTATCCCCGAACCATGCACGACAATTTTTTTCTCATCACAACCTAGTTTGATAGCTCTTTTTTTGAAATACTCGCAATTTGCTAGGAAAAAATCTCCTTTAGCAAATAGTAAGTCATAAACATTTTCTCCATACTGCTGCACAATCTGACTGATATCGTAGCCTCGAAACGAAGTAATTAACTTTCCTTGAATAGCGCCAATATCACGCAAAGCCATGCCTTCTTGGGCGAATGTACCAAATTGGCAGTGTATTATGTCATAGGGCTGAGCTTTCAATAGCCTGATTACTGAATACAGTAATCGTAAGGAAATTGCTTGCCTACCATACTTGAAGAAGTTGAGCGATCGCAGTAAAACTAAAGGCTCTTTATGAAGATTGGTGAGTACTAATTGCAGAGCTTTTAGGAAGCGCAAAAAGTAATTATCGGGTATTTTTGGTGGATAGTATATATGAGCTAATAGCTGATATTTTTCGACATCTGGATGAACTTTAAAAGTTTCATCTGGTTGATAACCGTAGATATCTACTTTATGTCCGCGGGAAATCAAGCCTATAATTTGGTTCAGAACAAATGTCTCTGATAATACAGGGAACTTTCCAACTATAAAGGCGATTTTCATAGAAAAAGTTGAAAGCTTGTTAACTGTTTACACTCTGAGGCGAAACCTACTGTTACTCTAAAGTTCTCTCTTGCTATAACAATATTTTTAAGTGTATGTCTACTCTCTGTTTAACAGAAATAAAGTTTTCAAAAAATATTTTTAAATGAATAATAAAGTAATGCATATTTTTTTTGAATTTCAAAAAAAGCCTAGACAGTCTTATCTAGAAGAATTTATGTGCAGATTGCTAAAAAAATCGAGACATTTTACTAGTACTGACAATAGGCAAAGATTATTTATGACGAAAGTCAAAGTTCTATCTGAAAAATCACGCTAAAAAATCCAGAAAAGATACGATCAGTATTAGTAACTCTGCTGAAATTAACTTTTATGTCCTTAACTGAAGAGATTCTCTCCCAACTACCGGGCGATGTTCTAGGAGGATTGCGTCAAGGCGATCGCATCCTAACATCACTTAGAGAAAACACCGCACCAGTACCAACAGTAGTTAAAGAAAGTCAACAATCTTTAGGTAATTTTGACTGGGATGTGATTATTTGTGGCGGCACATTAGGAATTTTGATTGGTTGCGCTTTAGCAGTAAAAGGACTGCGTGTGGCCTTAATGGAACGAGGTATTCTGCGTGGTAGAGAACAAGAATGGAATATCTCCCGCAATGAATTAAATGTCTTTTTGGAATTAAACCTATTGACAGATGCGGAATTAGATCAAGCGATCGCCACCAAATATAACCCAGCACGAGTCAGTTTTCATGGTGGTACAGAAGTTTGGGTAGAAGATGTTCTAAATATTGGCATAGATCCGGTTTATCTACTAGCTACTTTAAAAACACGATTTCTGGCTACTGGTGGAAAGTTGTTAGAAAACACACCTTTTACTGGGGCGGTAGTTCATCCAGATGGAGTGATGGTAGAGCAATTCAAAACTAGGTTGTTAATCGACGCAATGGGACATCTTTCTCCCATCACCCAGCAAGCACGCCAAGGCAAAAAACCAGATGCTCTTTGCCTAGTAGTGGGAAGTTGTGCTCAAGGTTTTCCGGAAAATCACTCAGGCGACTTGTTGTTATCATTCACATCCTTGCAGAATCAATGCCAGTACTTCTGGGAAGCCTTCCCAGCCAAAGATGGTAGAACCACTTACTTATTCACTTACATGGATGCACATCCACAACGCTTAAGTTTAGAAGCTCTATTTGAAGAATATCTGCGCCTTTTACCAGAATATCAGGGTGTGGAATTGAGCCAGTTAAAGTTTCAACGAGCGCTGTTTGGATTCTTTCCTACCTATCGCCAAAGTCCCCTCAAAACCCCTTGGAATCGCATTTTACCAGTGGGAGATAGTAGTGGGAGTCAATCTCCCTTAAGTTTTGGTGGTTTTGGTGCGATGGTGCGTCACCTGAAGCGTTTAACATTTGGCATTTACGAGGCGCTACAAACTGAACAATTATCTGCTAAGTCGCTCGCACTGCTGCAACCTTATCAGCCAAGTTTGACTGTTACCTGGTTGTTTCAAAGGGCGATGAGTGTCGGTGTGAATCAGAAGATTGCTCCAGAGCAAATTAATCAACTGCTGTCTGCTGTATTTCAAGAAATGCAACAGTTAGGTACGCCAGTACTAAAACCGTTTTTGCAAGATATAGTGCAGTTTTCAGCACTAACACAAACGCTATTAAAAACTGGTTTGGCACATCCAGGATTAGTTGCCAAAATAATTCCGCAAGTAGGTTTGAAAAGTTTGCTGGATTGGATGGTGCATTACGGAAATTTGGGTGTTTATACTGCCTTGTTTGGGCTGAGTCCAATGTTAGAAACATGGCTAAAGAATCAACCAAGCGAACAACAATATTATTGGCATCGCTTAATTGATACTTGGAAGTATGGTTCTGGCGCTGATTATTTGGATGGAGATTGAATAATATGTGTGTGAGGATAATATGATTGAACGGAAATCATCAGGAATAAAATACTTTGCAGTACTGATTGACTTATTGCGCGATCGCAATGGATTTTTAGAAGAAGTTCGGCAAGGTACGAGATTACCAAATAAAATCATTTCTCTGTTGGTTTGTAGTTCCATATTTCTCGCTATTTATGGCGGAATTATTGGTGCATACCATAGCTGGATGCAAGCTTTATCTTCCGCCATTAAACTGCCAGCCCTCTATTTAATTACACTGCTAATTTGTCTACCGACTTTGTATTTTGCTAATATTATTTTTGGTTCAAAGCGGACTTTTTCTCAGCATTTAGCATTAGTATTGACTGCTGTTTCAATCACTAGTGTGCTTTTATTCAGTTTTGCACCCATCACACTATTTTTCTTAATTACGACTAATAATTACCAATTTTTAATCCTGTTAAATGTATTCCTTTTTGCAATCACTGGATTTATTGGGATTTCGTCTTTATATCACGCCACAAGTTTAGTTTTAGAACAAGAAAATGAAGGTAGCAATACACGCCAAAAGATTTTGCAATTTTGGCTACTCCTTTATGCTTTTGTAGGTAGTCAACTAGGATGGACTCTCCGACCATTTTTTGGTACACCTGATTCTGTATTTCAACTGTTCCGCGAGCGAGAAGGCAATTTTTATCTGAGTGTTATTCAAGCTATTAGCTATCTCTTAGGATTTCGTTAACATTTTTGAGGGGTCTAGGTTAAAAATTAATAACATGGACTTACCAATTATTTACCACCCAGATTACATTGCACCCCTGCCCGATGGACATCGCTTCCCGATGTCTAAGTTCCGACAACTCTATGAATTGCTGTTAGCTGACGGTGTAGCCAATCAAGAACAATTTCACACCCCCGAACTTCCACAGCAAGCTTTGATAGAGTTAGTCCACACTCCAAGCTACGTTCAAGCTTACTGTGAGGGAACCCTAGATACTAAAGCACAGCGACGCATTGGCTTGCCTTGGAGTCCAGAACTAGTGAATCGTACGTGTATAGCAGTTGGTGGTACAATACTCACTGCCAAGCTGGCACTAAATCAGGGTTTAGCTTGCAATACTGCTGGTGGCACTCATCATGCCTTTCCCAGTTATGGGTCTGGTTTTTGTATTTTCAATGATTTAGCGATCGCCTGCCGCGTTTTGCAAAAACTCGGACTTGTCCAAAAAATCCTAATTGTAGACTTGGATGTTCATCAAGGTGACGGCACTGCTTTCATCTTCCAAAGCGACGAGAGTGTTTTTACTTTCTCCATGCACTGCGAAGTCAATTTCCCCGGTACTAAACAAAAAAGCGATTTAGATGTTCCTTTGCCAGTGGGAATGGAGGATGATGCTTATTTACAAACTTTAGCAAAGTATCTACCAGATTTGTTGTCGCAAGTCAAGCCAGATCTAGTATTTTATGATGCTGGAGTTGATCCACATATAGGCGATCGCTTGGGAAAACTAGCTCTAACTGATGCTGGCATTTTTCGGCGAGAAATGCAGGTTTTAAGTACCTGTATGAATAGTGGTTATCCTGTCGCTTGCGTGATTGGCGGTGGTTATGCCAATGATATGAAGTCTCTCGTCTGGCGGCACTCTTTGGTGCATCGCGCTGCTAGTGAAGTTTATCGGCAGTACCAACTATAGTCATTTAGTGGGTAATTGAGCTCAAATTCGGAAAAATAGTATGAAAATGCTTTAACGAACTACAGAGGCGCTGAGAGTGCAGAGAAGAAATAACAGAACGCTTACAGACTCAGAAGATTGGGGCTATGTGTTAGTAGGTTCGACAGTTGATAGGTTGATCCGCAATCTAGAAGGTGAAACTGCCCTAGAATCATATCCTGAGTTTTGGCAGCGACGCGATCGCGCCAACGAGTTAATGTTGGAATGTTTCGGTAAACCTTGCCTCTTCTATGTACGTCGCAAGGGCGCGGGGAAAGAGCCAAAAGAAGAAATTTGGGATTTGACAATAGCAACAGATCAAGATAATTTTCAATTACCTCCAAGGCTTAAAAAGCTGGGAAAAACATTAGGATTTAGAGCCGCTGTACAAAAAGATGGATACGGCGGTTTAAAGATATTCTCTGCTCAGCTGCTACAAACATCACGAGGAAACGCTGATAGTTATGCTATGCCTTATTGGTTGCGTTTGTTGCCTAATCATCAGCATCATATCAACATTCCACCAGCAACATTAAAACGCATGGCAGCCACGCCAATTTGTGGCGATCATGTACCTACAGAAGATCAGCTTAAAGTTTGGAAAGCGTTTTTGCAAATTGAAGAAAAAATCGCTAAGGCTCGTCAATTTTGTGTGCGTTATGTGAGTCACAACTATAACTTTAAAAGGCGGATCAGTTTTGAAATTGATGTAACCTCAGCCACCCTTGACGGCTCTAATGAAAATCCCCTCGATGTACAAAGCTTCTGGGAACGAGTGAAACGGGCAAAAAACGAAGAAATTAAGCTTTTCGAGACTGCTCCCACCGGAAAGAACTGGCAAAATAGCCGCCAACTAGGGTCTATTGAAGAAGTTGACCCTAAACGTTGCATTATCAGCATCAGGCTAGAACGCGATTTAGCTGAATATATGGCAGCAGAACGCTATCAGTTACCAACTACTGGATTTTTATGTTTCGAGGCTGTTGGTGACATCAAACAGATTCAGCGTAAGAAAAAAGCCTTAGACGACTTGAATAATGGTTACACTCAAAATCCCTATTTAGGTAACTTCTTATTCGACGCTTCCCAAGCAAGACCTATTCAAAAAACTATCCAACTTCAATCAGAAGATTTGTTATTATCTTCTGCTAATCCTGGTCAGAAAGCAGCAGTAGAAACGGTGCTTGCTGCTAAAGATCTAGTTCTTATTCAAGGGCCACCAGGTACAGGTAAAACTACCGTGATTGCCGAAATTTGCTATCAAGTTGCTCTCCGGGGTGGTCGCACCCTAATTGCTTCTCAAGCTAATCTAGCAGTAGATAATGCCCTGAGTCGATTAGTTCATAACCCAGTAATTCGGGCTGTACGCAAGGGACGAGCCGAGAAAGTTGGGGAGGAAGGACAGCCATTTTTAGAAGACCAAGTAATTGGCAGATGGCTGCAAAATACCGCGACTGACTGCGAAAATAACCTTACTCAACGGCTCGATAATGTAGAAAATCTCAGTCAATTACTAACATCATCACAACGTTTCACAGCATACCTAAAAGCCGAGAAAGAATTTAATCAAAAACAAAATGAATTCAATAAAATTAAGGCAGATTTAGAGGCAACCTGTCAAAAACAAGAAATAGTCACCAAGGAAACCGAAGTCCAAAAAAGCGAGGTTGAATCTCTGGTTTCCAGGTTAGATAATTTGCTAGATACTACACAAAATATAGATTGGGAAACTCCAGAAGTTACGAACTTTTTGCCGCGCCTTCAACCATACACAGAAGGCAACAATTTAGTAAAAGAATTTTTGACCAATGTTCGCCAAGCCATTAAATATACTGATGAACTTGGCTTTGTTCGCCCTACGCGTGGTGCATTTGGATTGGCGGTTTGGTTACGTGAAACTGTAACCACTGAAATTTCTGAATTTAAAACAGCACTCAGTTATGCTCATAATGCAACTGAGGCGATGTTGGAGATTGCAGAGTTAGCGCAAATCATCAAACATAATTCTACTAATTTGAATCAATTAAAAATAGATGATCAGCAATTACTTAATAAGCAGCAAAGTTTGCAGCAAACACTCCAAATTTGGCAAAATCGCAAACGAGAAATAGACTATATTATCACAGCAGTTAAGGAATGGAAATCTACAGCAGATTTTCATCTGTATCAAATCTTAAAAAATTGCCAGCAATCTAATCTACCATTAACAGATAATTTGGTAGATTTACCACTAGGCTTGTTGATGTTTGCTAATACATTAAAATTACAAATTGTGCCAAAAGGTTATCAACTTAACCTACCAGATTGGGAGCTATTAACAAAAGCAATGTCTTATGAAGTAGAGGGAGGTTTCACTGACAGACGGGGTAAGCAGTATAATTTTAGTTACTTTTTACAGCAAAATTTAAGTCAAATTCCAATGGTGCTGTCAAAGAGCGATCGCACTCAATGGCAAGAGACTTATCAACAGTTTAATAATTATCAACTACTCACTCAAAAGCAGCGAAAATTACTGATTGAGAATACCCAGGTTTTCTTAATTAGAATGCAACAGACTTATGGCAAATCATGGGAATGGAATAACATCGACTCTACTCTTACCCGAATTACCCAAGAATTACTAGATAGCATCTTAACAAATGCCCGGAAATGTGTTTTACAAGTCAAGAATGAAACTGAACAACAACTTCAAAACATCCAAAAACAATTACAAGAGCTTCAAATAAATGTAATCAATCAACAGCAAATATCTACTACTCAATGTCAGGTAGAAACAGCAAGACAAGATGCTAATTTAAAACTTGGACGAGTAATCGGTATTTTGCAAGAACTTACCCAACAACAAAATGTACCTGCTCAATTATGTACTTTAGCTGAACAATATCTCACCACGCAGTCAAATATTTGGGAACAGCCACAAAAATTTTCAACACAAGTACATTCTTGGGAAAGTAGTATAAGTCAGCTTGAAACTTTGATTTCATTATCAGAGCCTTTTGCTGTGTTGGAGATGATTCAAAACTCCATGTTTGAGCATCTCTCAAAGCTGAAAGAAGAAACTACAATTTCTATGCAGCAACTCGAAAATTTACAAATAGAACTACGTGAATTAGAAAATGAAATAGAGCCGCAGCTATCAGAAAAATTACTAGCGCAAAGAACATGGTGGCAGATAACATGGCAATCCATACCTGATAAATTCAAACCAGATATTCATACTACAGATTTGTTTAATCTAGATTTTTTACGCATTATCAAAGCTAAGTTTAAATATTGGCAACAGCAACTTAATAAAGATGAAGTTCATCTCAATAGATATCAACACTTTGTCCGAGATTGGATTGGAAAATTAAGAAACCCAACCGAGCGCGATCGCGACGATTTAAGGCGCATTTATCTAGATAATGCCAATGTCGTCGGTATCACTTGCGTTCAAGCAGCAGGCCGAGATTTCTCTGAAGAATTCAAATACTTTGATGTTGCCATAATTGATGAGGTGAGCAAGTGTACTCCACCAGAGTTACTAATCCCAGCTTTGAAAGCTAAAAAGTTAGTAATGGTAGGCGATCATCGACAATTACCGCCAATGCTAAATACTAGCACTTTAGAAGAAGTTGCTCAAGCAATTGGCAGTCCAATAGAAGAACTAAAATTCTTAGAAGAATCACTTTTCAAAAGCCAGTTTGAAACTGCTGATCAAACCATCAAGCAAATGCTAAATACCCAATATCGAATGCATCCATTTATTATGGGAGCAATCAATCAGTTTTATGATGGGAAACTAGAATGTGGCATTTTAGAACCTGACACCAAACGCGCACATAATTTAGCAGGCACAATAATTCAACAAGATCACCATATTACTTGGGTAAAAATGCCTAAAGAAAATGAGTTTCAAGAACAACGTGAAGGAACTTCTTTTTCTAATATTCGGGAAATTGATGTGATTGAACGTCTGTGTCAACAGTTTGAGAACGCTTGGATTTCTAAAGTAGCTAATGGTGAACCAAAAAAAGAAATTGCCGTGATTACATTTTATGGCGCTCAACTAAGAAAAATTGATGAACGCCTACAATCTGAACTTTTCCCTTCGCTAGAAATTCGCACAGGAACAGTTGACAGATTTCAAGGTATGGAACGACCTGTTGTAATTGTCAGTATGGTTCGCAATAATAGTAAGGGAGATGTAGGATTTGCTAAAAAGCCAGAGCGGGTTAATGTTGCTTTTTCTCGCGCTCAAGAACTACTGATAATTGTGGGTTGTCACGATTTATTTACTCATCAATCAGGCAAAATTGGAATGATGTATTCTGAAGTTTCAAATATTGTCAGTCTTCATGGAGGTTTTGTTGATGTTTCTCGCGTCTTCTGCTAAAACTATAGATGCTAAACTCAAGAATTTTGTAAACGAAATTGAAGCGAAAAATCATAGCATATCAGTTATAGCAGCGCGTCAATTACGCTATAGTTTATATCAAAATCTTGTAGAAATAACCATAAAAGAATCCCGCGATTTTAATGTATTAGAAGAATTTATTATTCGTGCAGGTATTGAATTTGATCCTTCTCCAACAGAAGATGAATTAGCATCTATACTTGGTCTTGATCCTGTATTTGTCCGCAGTACTACCGCAACTCTTCAGGCGTTACAAACTCTGTCAGCAACATCGCCAATTACAGTTACTTCTGAAGGACGTTCATTTTATGAGAAAGGGTCTGTGCCACAGCCACCATACTCTGTACAAATTTATGCTATTTCAGATCCTTTAACTGGAAAACTTACCTTTCAATGTGAACCCTTAAACGATGAACTAGTAAAACTGCCTGATTTAGCAGATTTTGTAACTATTGATCATCTGATTCCTGATATTTCTTCTTTATCACTTGAGGAACTACAGCAAAGTATCCAAGCTTCAGATTTAGCATTTCATCTCCCACAAGAGGGTAAAATAGTTGTTTCTTGTAAAGGAATATCTCCAGTTAAAAAAATTGGAAAAACTCTATCGTTTTTCGTTATCTTCGATGCACTCAAAGATAAGTTGAGCGTGCAAATAATAAATGGCAAGCAAATTTTAGAGGCTGAATCAAGTTGTCTGGAAGTACTACTATCAGAAGGTAAAATATCCTTACAGGCATTGTGTAAATTATCAGATGAAACAATTAGTTTTGAGCGTGAGGCGATTCTTAATCATCAAAATACAGAAATTGAAGCTAGAGTCGAAAAGATTCGAGAAAAGGCATTAGAAACTCCCACATATATCAGTAAAGAACAAAATGATTCCACTGTAGTAGGAACAGTTATACAGTTACGTGATGGACAAATTGGTCAAGCTTTTTTAGAAATTTTAAATTCCGCAAAACATCAAATTATCATTTATTCGCCTTGGGTAAATAAGGTAGTTATAGATGATGAATTTCTAAATTTATTACAAAATTTGGCTAATTGCGGAGTTTGGATTTTGATTGGATACGGAATTGCACAACGACAAGAAAATGAAGGGAAACCAATACTATTAGAAGTAGAGGAAAAACTTAGAGCGATAAAAACACCTGATGGATTACCGTCTATACAATTTTTTTGTTTAGGAGATTCCCACATCAGAGAAGTAATAGTTGACCAAAAAATCTATGTTTGTGGTTCTCATAACTGGCTTTCTTATGGTGGTAACTATTTACCAACAGGTGAATCAGTTTATAAAGTGACAATTCCCCATCAAGTCCAGGAAGCCTATGAATTTCTTGCTAATCGCTTCCAAAACCACGCTCAAAAATTATGGAAAAATGCTCTAGAGAATCGTAATTCTCAACTATCTGTAGAACCTTTGTGTATATGGGGTGCGCTTGGTATGGAAGACATTGCACTCCAAGAGATAGAACAAAACAACTGGCTGGAACTTCTACCAATGTGGCTGAATCTGGTTCTTCAGAATATAAAAGCGAAAAATGTATTAGATTTAGTAATTTATAAAAAAGCACTTTCGTTACTGAGTAAAGTTTCGGGTGAAGAAGCTTTTATTGAGTTATTGCGACAAGGATGGCGTCAAGTTATGGGCGCGATCGCTACTAAAAATCCCGAAACTGCTTTCAACTTACTCAACAATGAAGTATGGGTGCAATTCTTACGTCTCAATATTGCTCCAATAAATGATTCACCTGCTAATTTTATATCGCAATGTACTATATCTCAGCATCAAGAAAAGGAAGAAAATAAGACGAGAGTAAAGGGAGAAAAAGTAGATCATAAAACCAAGAAAAAGGAAAAAAGCTAAATTAGTTTTTACTTAGAGATTATTAAAGAACTAGGAATTTGAGATTTTTTTTCTGCTGTTAGTACTCATCTTTCTTTAGAGGTAAAAGAAAAGTTGTCTTTCTAACTTATTGATTAACTGATTTTTAACTTTATTATTCACTTAGATGTATATACATAAATTCGTTTAATTTGATACAATTTATAAACTGGGAGAGCCAAGGAGTAATTGAAAGTGGTCTTATCTAAAGGCTTTGAGATTGAGATGTACACTGGCACACCTCAAGGAGAAATCGTAGGTCTCTCCGACAAAATTGTCGCAGATTTGGATGGATTTGTGCGTGAGCCAGATAGCCGCAACGTGGAATACATAACTCAACCATCCCATGATTATGAGAACTTGTTGTGTGCCTTGCTGCGTCCTCGGCGGGAGTTGCGAAATTACCTCAACCGCTTGGGCGATTATACCCTGATACCAGGGAGTACCTTATCTTTAGGTGCTAGCGATCGCTTTCTTCGTTCCGATCCAACTAATCCCTATCACGACTACATCGAGAAAACCTACGGCACAAAAGTAGTCACCGCTAGCGTACATATAAACATAGGCATCAGCGACCCAGAACTATTAATGCGGGCGTGTCGGGTGATCCGCACCGAAGCACCTCTATTTCTCGCCCTCAGCGCCTCCTCTCCCTTCTTGGATGGCAAAGCTACTGGCTATCACTCCACCCGTTGGGGCGTGTTCCCGCAAACACCCACCCATGTACCTTTATTTGCCAGCCACGCCGCTCATATTCAGTGGGTAGAACATCAACTGGCTATCGGTACAATGCAAAATGTGCGCCATCTGTGGACATCCGTACGACCAAATGGCGATCGCCGTCCCTACGACCTAAATCGCCTAGAACTGCGGATTTGCGATTTAGTTACAGACCCAATCACCTTACTGGCAATTTGTGCCTTATTAGAAGCCCGTATATTACAAATAATCGACAATTCCAGCATTGACCCGTTAACTCAAAGTACCTTCTCTCCCGAAGAACTCATTACCCTGACTGCTGACAATGAAGCGGCGGCTGCTACAGCTAGTCTTGATGCTCATCTCACGCATTGGCAAGACGGGAGAAGTATTCTAGCTAGAGATTGGATTGCTGAACTATGCCAAGACGTTTGGGCGATCGCTAAACAAAATGGCTTTAGCTGTTTTCTTTCCCCCTTAAACAAAATCCTCCGCGAAGGGAATGAAGCCCAACAGTGGTTGCAGTTACATGCAGTTGGTTTTGACACCCAGCGTGTGATTTCCCAGGCTATTGTTGCTACCCAAGAGCGCGAAATCGAACTCGAAAACAAATTGTGTTCGTCCTTGATGGCTTAACATCTTCTGCCCTCTGACAAATGGTATATTTTCGTAAGAGTTGCTTGTATCTCCTTAAAGATACTGGCAACTATCTTATGTAAATTAATGTTCTAAGAATATTTGTGCTTGATTTTAAAAATCTAATCGATGGTGATTGCTTGGGTATTATTAACAAAACCTATATATCACCTCTACCCTTTGGTAGATTTCATATTGATGATAGATGATTTTATACAATACGTAAGTTCGCCAAACAATGCCTCAGGTAGTTTTAGTTAACCCGCAAATCCCTCCTAACACAGGTAATATTGCTCGTACTTGTGCCGCTACAGGTACGGAATTGCATTTGGTGGGGCCTTTGGGGTTTGAAATTAGCGATCGCTACCTTAAAAGAGCTGGTTTGGATTACTGGCCGTATGTCAAACTGCACTATCATGAATCGCTAGAAGCCTTTAAAAAGTTACATCAGCAGCGTGGAGGAAGATGGTTAGGTTTTACGGTCAGTGGAAGTTTCAATTACGTAAGCTTTAATTTTCAAGCAGATGATTGGCTGCTGTTTGGTAGTGAAACCACAGGTTTACCATCAACTGTTCTCTCCGCAACTGACGCTAATCTCTACATTCCCATGGCTCAACCAGGAGTTCGCAGCTTGAATCTGTCAGTGAGTGTAGCAATTAGTTTGTTTGAAGCTCGCCGTCAGTTAGGTCATCTGCAATAGTTTTTCGGATTGGCAACACTTTAATAAGTATAAATACTTATTCATCACCAAAGTATCTACTTTTGGGCTGCGAAAATCTGTATTGTTACAGCAATAATGTAAGTTAATATACTTAACTTTAAATTTATGGTCAAATTGTAGTGGAAGATACTTACGAATATGGAGAGGATATTATAAGAAATTTGTATATGAAATTCAGGGCAATACCAAATTTGAATGATAGATTTTGATGAATTGGAATCATCCGAAATTATGGAACAAAACCGATAAAACCCAGTCTAATGAGGTATTTCAGCTATTTAGACTTGAGTAGCTTAGGAAAGTAGCCCAAAACTACCTGGGAGCTCATACGGTTGCCTTTTAGGGAATAATCAACGTAAAGTCTCGTATTGGGAAGTACGGATTTGGTAGAAATATCTTGAAGATATCTACAGCAGAGGGCAACGCTTTTCCAGAAGTCGCAGCAATTTAATTCATAGCAGCGACAGTGGACTTGGCAAATCTGTGTTTGTCCAGTCCCCGCGATTGAAGCAAGACAAGCGCGGACAACTGCAAAGAGCAAAACCAAATGTGTGAAGTGTGTGAGGAGTGGTTCGGACAAGTAAGCACAGCAATTTTAAGTTTTGCTAATAAGTGTAAACTTGTCTAAATCAGAGAAGCAGGTTAATCTTGCCTAAGCATCTCTGGTGAATGTGATCTTGATCTATCGTTCGTTGTGATCTAAACCATTGACTAGTATCCAGCTGAAAAATCGAGATCAGTTAAGCGCTAGTGATCATAGGAGGTCGTCTTTGAAACGAGCATTGAAAAAGAGAGTAAAGGCTGTGTTGAATAATACCCCCAATAGCGATGATGCCCCGGTAGAACAGCTAAATGTGATTAATCCAAGAGTTAACCGCCGGGTACGGACAAAAGCTGCGATGATTGGCTTGGCAATCTCTATGGGAGCAACCAGCCTTTTGGTGACTCGACAAAGCGATCAAGCCCAAGCAGCGGCACCTGTAGGCAGCCAAAAGGCAACCTCATCAATTCCGGCTGCTCCTGACACTGATGTGAAATTTGCCTCCAAAAAGCTGGAGTATCGAGCCGTCTCATCAGCGAGCGTGCCTGAAAATCCTGTCATAATGGAACCAACAGCAGTTTCGCAAGTGCCTGGGCTTGAAGCTAAATGGCAAGTCGCGGTAAATGGAATGTCTGTAACAGTTCCTGTATCAGAAGCACTTTCCCAAACAACAACAAATTATAAAAATTCTATCTACCTAAAGTCCAAACTAGCACAGGGATTGAGCAACACCTCAGCTAATACCGATTTACAAACAGTCAATAAGCTATCTGAGACGACACAAAAATTCTCTAGCGCTGATGGTATTACTGGCGGTGAAAATACATCCCAGACTGCTCAATTACAAGCAGCTGCAACCTCTGACGCAACCGACGGTAAAATTAATGCACAACTTAAAGCACAACAAGAGTATGCACTAAATCGCTTACAAGACAAATCGAACCGTTTAAGAAAAAGCCTAGCGCAGTTGCGGTCTGGGGAGAGCAAAAATTTATCACAAGCTGGTATCGAGTTGTCACAGCCAATAACTATAGCCGAGAAAACTGTAATAGCGCAGTCGGAAATAGTGACTGATGCAAGCAAAGCCAGTCTGATATCGAGATTAAAACAGAAACAAGAGACAAGCACCTCCGTGCCGCAAGCAACAAAGCCTGCATCATCTACAAGACCAACAGTAATAGCATCGGCTGCAACACCATACGAAGTTAAGCCTGGAGATACACTAGCAGCGATCGCTAACCATCACGGTACTTCAGTATCAGAATTAGTTAAGGCAAATAGTCTTACTAACCCCAACCAATTACAAATCAGTCAAAAACTAATTATTCCCATTGCTAAAGTTGACGCAACTGTATCGGTTAAGACCAGTTTCAGGGAGTCCAGTGTTACTGCCAATATACCTACTTCCCCTGTGAACACAGCTGGCGTCAACTTAAATCTACCTGTTGCTTCACAACTACCAGTTATTGCCGACAACAGCAGTATTTTCGTCCCTACACCAACAACTGCGAACAATCGGATTCAGGCAAAAACTAACATCGCTCCAGGAACATCTTCTAACACACCAGCTTCTCGTGGCATAGGTGGAGACATTCCACCAACAGCTTTTGCCGAAATACAACTGCCTAAAAAACCGCCTCAAAAGGTAGCAAGGGCAAAAAATGAACGTCTACAAAGCTTACAAGCGGAAATCCAGAGATTACAAGCAAGATACCGCGCTCAACAGTCTGGAAACTTAGTTGTGCCAGCAGCTACCGAAACTAATAGCCTTGCTGCGGTACAGATTCCGGTTTCTAGTCCCAATAATCTCAGTCCAGTATCCGACTTGGCTTCTCGACCAAGTAATCTTGCCATACCAATTCCAGTTCCCACACCCATTGGATCTACTAGCTATAGCACCCAACCCATTAAGCCACAATTCAGTGCTACTAGACCCACTAACGAGCCAGTAAATCCAGAGTTCTTGCCCAATTTAGGCCCTGCTACTCAGTGGACTCCCTCTCGTAGTCCATCCAGCACGAAGATAGCAACGCCCCCTGCTGGTTTAAACTCCTCTGATTCCCTAGGAAGAATGCGGGGAACTACCGTTTCTCCACAGCTACCAATACCGCCTTTGGCAGCAGTGGATCAATACCTACCCAGGTCGATTGACGAAGCTATACCCCCTCCGTCTACTTCGTCTGTAGCTTTTAGTTGGCCAGCGAAGGGTGTTCTGACTTCGGGCTATGGCTGGCGCTGGGGAAGAATGCACAAGGGAATTGATATTGCTAACTCGACTGGTACGCCGATTGTTGCCTCAGCTGAAGGTACAGTAGAAAAAGCTGGTTGGAACAGCGGTGGTTATGGCAAACTCGTCGAAATCCGCCATCCTGATGGCAGCCTAACTCGCTATGCTCATAACAGCAAGATTTTGGTGCAACCTGGTCAGCAGGTAAATCAAGGATCAACAATTGCTTTAATGGGAACCACTGGTCACAGCACTGGGCCACACAGCCATTTTGAAATCCATCCATCAGGCAAGGGCGCAGTTAACCCAATAGCCATGCTGCCCCAAGAACGTCTGTAATTCTTGGCTGTCTCCATCTAAAAAATGATTTGGTTTGTTGAGGGAGTTTACCTCCCTCTTTTGCTGTCTATCATCTCAATAGAAACAGACTTGGCAATGTCAACTGCCACACCCACGAGGGGATGTGGCTTGTAGCTAGGAAACAGAATTTCCTGAAACATACGGGGTATTGACTGACCCCTGCTCCTCCGTCCCGTGGGTAGAGGAGAGAATATAGTCATCACGGACATTTCTGGAAGCATTAAGATCCGCGTGAGTTTGATATCCGCAATTGCTGCAATGGAACTTAGACTTATGGCGATTTGTTCTTTTAATGTGCTTACAGACATTGCACTTTTGGGAAGTGTATCTAGGGTCTTGATGTACTACTTTTTTCCCTAAAGCTTCTGCCTTGTAAGCCAAGAACTGTTCTTGTTGGAAAAATGCCCAACTACCCAACCATTTATTCATTTTTTTGCCGCGTCGCTGGGTGCGAATGCTAGACAAGTCCTCAAGTACAAAAACAGCTACTCCTGGTTGCTTGGCTAGCTTTTTACTTACACAATGGTTCGTATCCGACATGAACCGCTTCTCGCGTCCAGACATCGACTTTAAACGACGTTTAGAACTACGAGTGCCTTTTTGTTGGAGCTTACGACGATTGAATAAGTAACGTCTTTGAGTATTTCTAATTTGGGAACTTGAGAAAAACTGTCCATCAGAAGTTACTGCTTGATGGTAAAGTCCCCGGTCAATTCCCTGAATTGTTCCACTAATTTCTTGAGGGTTATCTGACTCAAAAACTAGTCGTACCCAAAACTGTTTTGAGTGCTTTGAGTAAGTTAAAGTTGCACCGCAAAATTCCCAAGTTTCAAAAACATCTTTAAAATAATCAGGAATTTATAGGACTAATTTTATCCGTTTACCAATACAGGACAAGGTTAGTTGATGACCGCGCAGCGTCATAGTGCGCTTATCATACCTCAACCCTGATGTTGGTTTCTTTCTGGGGATACGCTTAAATTTAGTAGCCTTGATTGCCTCTAAAGCGTTGTCCCTAACTGTTTGCAACAAAGCAGAAGGCACACTTGGATACTGTAGCCGTAGGATGGCGTACAAATTTTTGTGTGCCTTGCTTTTGTTAAAAGTTTTGTTCTCTATCGCCCAATCAATATGTGCATTAAATATTGATGCACACTGATTCATCAGATTTAAAAATCTTTCATCAGGTAATTCGACTGGGATAGAGACGGTGCGTTTCATGCTTAATCGTTTCGTTCTTCGAGCAACACTTCGCAATCATGAGGATAATCAGCTAATGCCATGCTTGCAATTTTCCAGGCTTGATCACTAGTTGTTGCAAGAGGAATAGGCAAAGTGTCAATTACAATCCCTTTATCTTTAATAGGACTTACGCACTGTACAAATTGATTATCTTGTGTATCAACGAAAATACGTCGTTCAGGCTTTTATAAATCATCCTTGGATAAATAGCGATCGCCTAAAAGGTATCGAAAAATCAAGGATTAATCCCTAGAATCCGTAACCCATATTTGGGTTTTCCTGTCAATGCGTAAGTCCTATTTAATTAAAAACACAAACATAGTAGTGTCACTAATATTGTATTTTTAGATGATTCTCTATTAGATATGTTTTGTCAATACACGCCACTCAATGAAAATATTGTCTTCCTCCCACGCTAAACACTGCCTTGGCTACCACATCATATTTTGCCCAAAGTACCGTAATCAGGTGCTTCAGGGAGCGATAGAGATAGAACTCAAACGAATCCTTGGTGAAACCTGTCAAACTTACGGATGGACACTTCACGCGATTGAGATCATGTCAGACCACGTTCATGTGTTCGTGCAAGCAGACCATACGACAGCCCCAGTAGAGATAGCCAAGACAATGAAATCAATCTCTGCTGTGCATATATTTTAGTACGTTTAAGGATTTAAAAAAACGTAGATTTTGGGGTTCTGGATTATGGAGCGATGGAACGTTTTACTCTTCCGTAGGTGGAGCCTCAGAAGAAGCAGTTAAGCAGTATATTGCCACTCAAAAACAACGTGGATAGTGTTAAATTAGGGGGCATTGAACCCCCTAATTTAACCGCGCTTACATCCCCGCCCACGAGGGGACGGGGTTTGACGCACGATCAATAAAAATTCATCGCAAAATAAGCTATGCTTAAGCATAGTTGTATGCTATCATAAATAACGATGTAAATAAATTTGGCTCAGTAGCTCAGTTGGTTAGAGCACGGGACTCATAAGCCTGGGGTCGTTGGTTCAAATCCGACCTGAGCCATTTAAAAGTTATAAGTAGTGAGTGCTAAGAGATGAGTGAGCCTAAAATAGCCTTGATTACTCTGTAAAAGACAGTTGTGACTCTAAACTAATACTCGAATTCAAGACTCGGCACTCAAAACTCAGCACTATTTTATGTGGCGGATCACCTCAGCAACCGACCAAGCTTGGGCGATCGCACCTCTAGGTGTATGAGGTAGATCACCATCGAAAATCTCAGAAATAGAGCCAAGACAAGCACTAGATAGAAAATGATTCAGCAAGGGTTGCCAATCAAACGGAAGTGGTTGATTTGGGTAAAACCGCTGCCAGGCACGAATATAAGGGCCAATCAGCCAACTCCAAACAGTACCTTGGTGGTAGGCACGATCGCGATCATGGGCGCCACCTGTGTACTTCCCTATGTATTCTGGATCGCCTGGATCAAGGCTACGCAGACCATAGGGAGTAAGCAAGCTGGTGGTTGCTAAATCCAATATCTGACACCCTTGGTGTGGAGAAAATCCACAATGGTGCAGCGACAGTGCTAAAACGGCATTAGGACGAATTTGAAAATTTCGCCGATCGTCAGGTTCGATAGTATCGTACAAATAGCTTAGCTGAGGATTCCAGAACTTTTGTAGAGAGACTTTTACCTGTTCTGCTTGCTGGGCATAACGCTGCGCTTGCTTGGCCAGACGTACTGGTTCGCCAAAGTGAAGCTGGCTCAAGCGTTCTGCCCACTGACTAAGCCAACATAAAGCAGAATACCACAGCGCGTTGATTTCCACAGGCTTTCCGCGACGAGGAGTGACAGGCTCTGCCCCAATCACCACATCCATCCAGGTAAGGGCTACACTCCGAGCATCCCAACCAATCAGCCCATCAGTGGCATCAGATTGGATGTTGTAGCGCGTACCACCGATAAAGGCTTTGTGGATTTGCTGCGCTATGGGGAATTGCTCTGCCAAAAATTGCCAGTCTTGGGTAGCCTCCAAATAAAGTCCTAAAGTTTCAATCCACCACAGCGCCGCATCAATACTGTTATAAAACGGTTCGCCATCGGCATCGGGAAATGCATTGGGAATTAGACCGTGGCGACAGTAATGCCCAAAAGTTCGCAATAGTCCTTTTGCCAGATCAAAGCGCTGTGGAACTAGCGCCAACCCCGGTAAGGCAATCAAGGTATCACGCCCCCAATCATTAAACCAGTGATAACCAGCGATGATTGTAGGGCCAGCAATTGAAGCTCTATAGACGATAAACTGATCGCCTGCTTTAAGTAGTTGCTGCCAGATTAGGGAGTGGGGGAGTGGAGAAGCAATTTTGAATCGTTCTTTCTCCTCCTCTGCCTTTCCTCCCTTCTCCCATTCTTCTTGTTTCCCTCCCTCTCTCCATCCAAAAATCTGAGAGAGTCTTTCTTGTTCTGCTTCCACAGCTGCTGCAAAGGCTTGGGGAGTGAGGATATCTGGAAATTGGTCAGGAAAACCTACCCGTGCTTCTAGAGTCACTGTATCTCCGGGCTGGAGAGTGACACTCAAGTAACCAGGACTGTAGAGGTCTTCGCGATCGCTCAATCCCCGTTGCGTTTCTTCGGGTAATCCATAATTCCAATACCAAACTGCATCTGGCTGATAGTTTCCTTGTGTCCAGCGCAAGTGCCAAGTTGTGCCAAAGTGCCCAGAATTTATCGCTTGCAGACAGACTTGCTGTTGTCCTAGCCGTTGCGAAAACTGTAATTCTGGATTAGCAGTTTGCTGGTGGTGAAAGTCACGATCAGCTATTAGCAGTCGCAGGCGTAAAATCGCAGCGTCAACCCCCTCGTAGCGATACTGAATTAAAATCCGGTGGCAAAATTGGGCAGGGGTATGAGGGATTGGGCATTGGGCATTGGGTATTGGGAAAGATTTTTCCCAGCCCATAGTCCTTACTAATCCGTGGGGCATTACCAATTGTCTACTTAGCTGCCAATTATCCTTGCCCCAAATCCATTTGGGAACTGGGTTAATATCAAAACAGCGTAGCAGTTCGCAGCCTGTCGGCTCAATCTGACGGTTGCCCCAGAAATTTGTCCCCAGAGCCACAACTTCCCCTAGTACTTCCAAGCTAGCTTCTAAGTGCGAAATCAGCAAAGTACGCCCAGAAGGGGGGTTAGTAGCGGCAAACAGCCAACCATGATAAGTGCGCGTACGAACATCAGAAACTGTACCACTGGCAAAACTTCCTAAGCCATTGGTAAGCAACCATTCTCTTGTATCTAAATCAGCCATTTGCTACTCAGAATCGTTATGACTATGATATAGTCGTAACAGATCGTAATTAAACTGTGAGAGCGCAGACGGGTGAGTAAAACTTACCCAGATTCCGACGCTACTAAATAGATATAAGTTGAAGGAGAAATAAGTTCATGTCCCTCACTTACGGAACAGAAGGAAGCCTTCGCGTTGGTCAACAGGCTCCCGATTTCACAGCAACGGCTGTGGTAGACCAGGAATTTAAGACAATCAAACTTTCCGACTATCGCGGTAAGTATGTCATCCTGTTTTTCTATCCCCTAGACTTTACCTTTGTTTGTCCCACTGAAATCACAGCATTTAGCGATCGCTACGAAGAATTCAATAAAATCAATACAGAAGTCCTTGGGGCTTCGGTAGATAGCGAATTCTCCCACCTCGCTTGGATTCAAACTGATCGCAAGTCTGGTGGAGTCGGCGACCTGAATTATCCTCTAGTCTCTGACATCAAGAAAGAAATTAGCGCCGCTTATAACGTCCTTGACCCAGCAGCAGGTATTGCGTTGCGTGGTCTGTTCATCATCGACAAAGATGGTATCATACAGCACGCCACTATCAACAACCTAGCTTTTGGTCGCAGCGTCGATGAAACCCTGCGAACACTGCAAGCCATTCAGCATGTTCAATCTCATCCTGACGAAGTTTGCCCTGCCGGTTGGCAACCAGGTGATCAAACAATGGTTCCTGACCCAGTGAAGTCGAAAGTCTACTTCGCTGCTGTCTAGATTACGCTTGCTATTAACTCCAACTCAGCCGATTGGAGTTGAAAGCAAAATCAATCATAACCACAGATAAATAGAGATACACATTAAACAATGTCAATCTCCATTTTTATCTGTGGTTTTTTCGTAAGATAGTATTTAAATAATCAAGGATGAAAATATGCTGACTTCAACTGATTTTAGGGGTTTATTGAATGAACGCTTCTTTCACAATTTTTTACCAATTCCAGGTACAAATAAACTCAGATTGGGAGTAGGAACGCCAGACTTTCAACTGCCAGATATTACCAACGGAACGTTAGTAAAATTATCTGATTACCAAGGTAAGCAACCAGTATTACTTGCCTTGACTCGCATCTTTACTGAAAAGCAATATTGCCCCTTCTGCTTTCCTCACATTAAAGCTTTGAATGAAAACTACGAGCAATTTAAAAATCGTGGCGTAGAAGTTTTGATGATTACTAGTACCGACGAACGGCAGAGTCAAATAGTTGTTAGGGATTTAGGTTTAAAAATGCCATTGCTGAGTGATCCCAATTGTCGAATATTTCGCACCTATCAAGTGGGACAAGCACTGGGAGCACCTTTACCTGCACAGTTCGTGTTAGATAAAGAAGGCAAACTTCGCTACTGGCATTTATTCTCTTTCTTGGATCACAACGCTAGTATTGAGACATTGTTAGAACAATTTAATTGAGTATAATGCGTAAGATTGGCAATGTCTGTCCTACTCATAAAACTGTGAGGTTTTCTCGTGCTGACACTTTATCATGCGTCAATTTCTCCCAACTCGCGCCGCGTCTGGATTACTCTACTGGAAAAAGGACTTGAGTTTGAATTGGTAGAGATAAAACTAAATGGAGAGCAGTTTAAATCAGAGTTTTTGGCAATTAACCCCTTCCATCACATTCCAGCTTTGGTAGATGACGACTTTAATGTAGTTGAATCTTTAGCAATTCTGGATTATTTAGAAGCAAAATATCCCACGCCTGCGATGTTGCCTAAAGATGCCAAGGATTTAGCGATCGCGCGGATGGTACAACTAGTAACGGTGAATGAGCTTTTGCCAGCAGCTACCACGTTTTTACCTCAGATGCTAGGCTTGCCTGGAAAAGACCCAGAAAAAATTGAGCAGGCAAAACAAAAAGTTTCAATAGTTCTCAAGTTTTTTGAGAATTTATTAGATAATCGCCCTTACTTTGGTAGTCATAACCTCACTCTCGCCGAGGCCGTGGCCGGGACTGTAGTACCTTTGATGCCAACTGTAGGCGTATCCTTGAGTCAATATCCAAAACTGAGTGCTTGGTGCGATCGCTTGATTGTACGTCCTTCGTGGCAAACTACCCAAGCAACCCCAGAGGCAATGGAAGCTTTTAAATCAGTCATGGCGGCGAGAATGGCGCAGCAGAATGCAGATTGATAAATTAGGGAAAATTCATAGTAGAGACGCGAAATTGTACTCCATGCCGCTTTGCTAACGCGTCTCTACAATCGAAAATCCTTACAAAGAACAGACGGGAGTATGAAAGCCCGTGAGATATAGGTGCGTAGCACCGCATATCGTGCTTCAGACACGGGATGAAATGCGACTCGGTAGGTTTTAGCCTACTGTAAATATTGTATAAAGTTTTCAAAGTCCTCGGATATCT